>JBPCTX010000318.1:0-13575 GCA_051011455.1 Acidimicrobiia bacterium
GGAAGCGACTGGCGGGTATTGAGTAGCTGATCGATTTCGGTGTCAACCGCCTGCAGATCGAGAAGATCCATAAAGGCTTTGTCGGTCACTGCACTCCCTCCCACGGGCTCGGGTCTATACCGGTCAAATCGATGGCCGCCGGGGCCGCTTCAGCTACCAGGTTAAAGAGTGCGGTGACTCCGGGGCGCTCGGTATGGGCGTGTCCCGGATCAATGATCGTCAGGGCCCGGTCGACCGCTCGTCTGGCGTCGTGATGGCGCACATCGCCGGTCACCAGAACCCGGGCCCCGGCCGCCACCGCATCCTCGATGAACCCGGTGCCCGAGCCGGGGACCACTGCCACCAGGTCGATCTCGTCGGATGCCCGGGACAGCCGAACGTCGCCGCCCAGGTTTTCCGAAACCATCTGAGCGAAAGACCGGACGGTGGCTCCTTCGGGTGGCCGCCCAACCCGCCCGATCATTCCGTCGTTGCCCCGCCGGTCGTAGACGTCGTAGGCGGGTTCCTCGTAAGGATGGTGCTCGATGAGAGCCGCCACAACGGCCGCTTCCAACGAGCGAGGCGCAACCATCTCAATTCTTGTCTCCGGCTCCTGGTTGAGCCGGTCGACCTCCCCGGCCTGGGGATTCGCCCACGATTCGGGCTTAAAGGATCCGGTACCTTGCGATCGGAAGGAACAGGCGAGGTAGTTGCCGATCCGCCCCGCCCCGGCCGCCGCCATCGCCCCGGTCACCCGGTCAACCTCTCCCTCCGGCACAAAGCTCACGATCTTGACCAAGTCTCCCGATCCGGCCGGACCGAAGCCCACCAGATCCTCGAGACCAAGGGCCGCCGCCAGCGAGTCGGCCGTCCCTCCCGGGGCCACGTCGAAGTTGGTGTGAGCGACGGCCAGTCCGATGCCGGCAGAGAGCAGCCGATATGCCCGGCCGGCCGGAGATCGCCCTGCCGTCAGCCGGTCGACCGGCTTGAACAGGAGGGGATGGTACGAAACCAGCAGGTCGACCGGGTCCGTCTCCAGGGAGGCGACGACGGTCTCGGTGACCTCGTGACACACTGCCACCCGGGCCGCCGCGCGTCCGGCATCACCGAGCTGGAGCCCAACCGGGTCCCAGGCTGCCGCCTTTGACCACGCCGCGGCTCGCCCGATCTCCTCAACTACGTCGCCAATGGTCACTGTCGGCATGGCCGACCATGGTACCGGGGCCGGGAACAGACGGGCCGGGCCGAGGGTTCCTCCTGCCATGGACGGCCCCAATCCGATCTCGGTCGGTCTATCGGTGCTCAAAGCAAGACGCGTCGCCAGGCCCCGGCCCGGCCACCGTGCCGGAGACCCGAGTCATGCAGCGCTGGCCGGCATCCTCGAAGCTGTTCGCGCTCACGGGGTGGCAGCGCTATCCGGTCGGCTCGACGAGTTGGACACATACGCCCGCACACTCGCTGAAACACGGCCGGACGACCTATCGCCAGACGGCGCCCTCGCCTACTGGCTCAATCTGTACAACGCGGGCGCCCTGACGCTGGCCGGAGAGGCGGTTGCCACCCGCCAGCAGTCGGTGCTGCGCCTGCCCGGGGCGTTCACCCGCGAGTTTGTGACGGTGGCGGGCGAGAGCCTCAGCCTCAACGACGTCGAACACGGCAAGATTCGACGCTTCCGGGATCCGCGCATCCACGCCGCCCTTGTGTGCGGATCAGCCTCGTGCCCAACGCTTCGATTTGAGCCCTATGTGGGAGAGCGGCTGGAAGGGCAGCTCGACGATCAGATCCGCAGTTTCCTGGCCGCGGGAGGCTCGGTGATAGAGGACGACGTGCTCAAACTGAGCCGGGTGTTTCTCTGGTACGGCGCCGACTTCGTCCACCCCGACCGGATGCCGACAATCCTGCCTGCCCCACGCCGCCGGGTGGCCTCCGCGCTGAGGACCTGGCTCCCCAACGATCAGCAGGATTGGCTGCGTTCCGGGTGCCGCCGCATCGCCTTCCAGCCCTACGACTGGAGCCTGGCCTGTTCCGTTCGCAAACCCGTATGAGCCCCCACCCAGAGAACGGCAACGGCCATCACGGCTGCTGCCATGTCGAACGGGATCACATGCCGCATCAGGGCACTACCCGACACTTCCCACCCGCCGTCGGCGGTGAATCCCACCGCGTTCAGATAGCTCCAGATGGAGAACACACAGAACACTCCCAGCAGTAATCCGCCGATCCAGGCCGCCCGCCTGGTTCGCCAGCGCAGGAACGAGCCGATGACGATCGCCGCCCCCGTCCAGGCGATGTCCATGGTTGACAGCAACTGCAGGAACTGGAGAGACGGCTCGAGGCGCAATGCTGCCGAGGTAGCCAGCGTGACCAGTGCAACCGCCCCGGTCACCAGAGCGACCAGGGCCGATGCTGCCGCCAACCGACGCCGGCCGTGTGGCCATCCCGTGCCGGCAAACCATTCCGCCGCCTCAGGTCCTGCCCTGAGGCGAACCGCCAGCGCTATCCCGAATAGAACGATCAGTGACAACTGAGCCAGAAACAGACCGAGCGGGTTGCGGGTGCCGGGCACCGCCAACAGGGGCAACGAGAGAAGGAGAGCCGGAACCAGCCACCTAACCGTCGTGATCAGGGCACGCTCGAGGGGATGCATGCGGGCAGCGTACCGGCGGCATGCCGGTAGACAGGCCGGCCCCGGCAATCTCGGCCCACCGGGTATATCCTGCCGCCATCCAAATCGGGAGGAATGGAATGAGGAACAAGCTCGGCGCGAAGGTTCTGCTGGTTCTGGGTGTCCTGGCAATTGCGGCAGGCTTCGTAGTGAAGCTGGCTGTGGTCCCATCTCTCGCCAAGTTCCCGGACGATGTCGACAGCACTCGCACCTACGCCGGAGTCGTCAACATTCTCAACCGGGCCGAACTGGAGAACCCGACCGGATCGCCCCTGTTCTTCACCGGACTCCCGGTCATCTCGGACCGCACTGTCCAAACCGTCGAGGTTGACGGGGATGGAGCCCTCGTAAGCGACATCGCCAACCTCAAGGCCGCCCCCGGCACTCCGATCGAGGACGTCCGCCTGACCGGCTCCGAGGACTACTACACGATCGACCGGGTGACGATGGAAGCCATCGACAACTTCGCCGGCGACGACCGGGTGCTGCCTCGAGAGGGCCTGGTGGTCGGGTTCCCGATCGACACCGAGGCCCGCGACTATGTCGGCTGGAACGGAGACCCGGCACAGACCGTCACTCTCGTCTACAACGGCCAGGAAGAACGCGAGGGTCGGGACACCTACAAGTTCAGCGCCTCGTCGGGACCACTTCCAATCGTCGACGAAGGCACCCTGGCCGAGTTCCCGGCTGGTTTGCCCAAGGCGGCCGTCCCCGCCCTGGCACCTCTGCTTGACCTGCCGCCCGAGATCCTCGGCGCCCTCGACCAGGTGCTGCCGCTGCTACCCGACGTGCTCCCCCTCGAGTACACCTACGAGTTCTCGGCCAGCTACTGGGTGGATCCACTCACCGGAGTGCTCATCGACATCAACAAGAACGACATCCGTAAGGCGATCGTCAGCGTTCCCGGACTGCCGCTCGAGATCCCTCCCGTTGAGGTGTACAACCTGACGTATTCCCCCACTGAAGAGTCGCTGGCAGATGCAGTGGACGATGCCGAGGACTACGGCAATCTGCTCACGCTGGGGCGGACCACAGTCCCAATCGGATTGTGGGTGCTGGGAGCCATATTGCTGGTGGCGGGCGTTTTCATGCTTGGTCGAAGGCCTGCGGAGCCAGCCGCCGCAGCCGAAGAACCGGCGGACGAGGCGTAGATTTCCGGGCTGGAGCCCAAACTCAGGCGGATATGCTCCCGGCCTCACCATCGGGCCCGGTAGACGCCGCGCTGTCGGCGATGTCAAACACAAGGCCGAACTCCCCAAGCGGGGCGGAGTCCCAGGCCAGAACCCGCCCGGCCACGCGGTTGCCGCCTGCTCGCTTGGCCACATACATCAACGAGTCCGCGGCCCGGAGAGCATCAGATGCTTCCGGTGGATCTCGCCGGAACGTGACGACGCCGACGCTGACCGAGATGTAGGGGATTTCCTCGCCGGTTCGCCCGTTGACCACGGCCCGCAGGCGCTGAATGGCGGTGAGGGCCCGCTGCTCGTCGGTGTCGGGAAGAATGAGAGCAAACTCGTCTCCTCCCACCCGGCCGAACACGTCGGTTTCACGGATCGTGGCGAGCACACTGGAGGACAGCGTCCTCAGCATCTCGTCCCCCCCGGCGTGGCCGAGTTGGTCGTTTACCAGCTTCATTTCGTCCAGGTCTATGAAGGCGATCGAGAGTGGCGACGCAGACCGTATGGCTCGGGCCCGCTCCCGCTCGAAGGCCTCCAGCACACCGCGGGTGTTGAGGGCGCCGGTTAGAGGGTCCACCCGGCTCTGGGAGGCCAGTCGGTCCAGTAGGGACCGCCCGTAATGGGTGACCAACACCAGGGCGGCTAAGACGGCCAGTTCGTTGCCCAGGTTCCAGGCGGCGGCCGCGGCGGAGACGTCGTCGGAGTGATACAACAGCCTGGCGGATAGCCCGGCGCCGGAGGACAGGATGGCCACTATGGCCCCGGCCACCCAGCCGGCGTGGAAGGTGACTCCCATCACAACCAGCACATAGAAGATGGTGAACCCAACGTGAGGCCCCGACAGAGAGTCGAGCACCGCCAACCCGGCTATCGACACCAGGCCGGCCACAGTGATGAGGAGCGGATGCGGGCTCTTGACCGAGTAAGCGCGTTGAAAGACCAATTCCAGGTCCGCCCGCTGCAAGCCCCCGAGGGCGGAACGCAGATATTTCATCGTCACCATCAACGTCGGCCGAAAGGCGGTTCGGTTTTAGGCTCTTGCCGCAATCCGGACGCTGACAGTGGCAGGACTGCCAGATGGAGGCCACAATCTCGCTTTGAGTGGTCTCCCGGGCTAGTTGAGGGGAATCCCGAGTGAGTAGGTGGCCGCCCGCAGCTCCCAGGGATTGCGGGAGAATCCCGGGAACTCGGCCGTCTCGGTCAGGTAACAGCCTCCCAAACGAGCTTCGTGACGGCACACCGGCTCGGGGAGTTCGGTGTCGATCAGATCGAGGACGACTTCGAGGAGCGCCGTGCCGTCGAGACTGCCGACGCCGTCAAGCATGCCGGAGAAAGTATCCGGCCCGCTGACGATGGCGAGATGGTGGAAGGCGCAGTACCCGTCGGTAGTGGATTCGGTGCACTCGAGGTGCCGGCATGTTCTGGCTGTCTTCATACAACCGACATCGGCACTCCGAAAACCCCCTAGAGAAGGGACTTTTCGGGTGTTGGAGGGACTAGGCAGCGCCGTTGCGTGGACTAACTAGTCACTTCCAATTGGATGGTCATGAAGTCCTCGGCAACCTCGAATCCGGCCTCCCTGACCGCCTCCGCTTCTGGAGAGTCCGTAACTGAAATCGGATTGGAATGGTTGATGTGGGTGAGGATCAGTCGTCGGCCGTCCGTCAGGTGCCCGAAACGCTCCAGAGTGTCCGACACCAGAGGATGGGGGATGTTGGATAGGTCCCGTCCGGGGATTTCGCTCAGGCTGGAGAAACTGGCGTCCAGCAAGCAGATCCGGTGGCGAGCCAGTTCCGCCTCGGCCTCCGGCCAGTCCTCCCACGAATCTATGTCGGGTATGAACAGAGCCTCGTCGTTGATGGAGATGCCGACTGTGTCGGTGAATTCGGCCCGGTGCGGCACGGGAACCAGGCGCAGACTGATCCCGGGAGCGATCTGACCAGGCTGGCCCCCGGCCTGCACATCCAGGTGCCCGCCGTCCAGGAGCGCTCGCCAGGGTTGGTTCTCTCGCAGATATGACGCCATGGACGGCGTGACCCAGGTGGGAATGGCATCGGCGTTGTGAGCCTCTCTTCCAAACTGCACCAACCCCGTGTAGTGACCCATATGGCCGTGGGTAAGGGTGATGTGGTCGACAGCGTTCGGGGCCGGGCGCCGGCGGTAGGCATCGAAGGTGCGAAGGTGGGCCACCTGCGCCTTCACATCGGGCGTTACGTCGGCCAGGAGCGTGGTCCCTTGCTCGGTCATCACCGCAATACTCGACACCAGCCGCGGTGACCCTCTGACTTCGCTTCCCAACTGGGGATTTCCCCCATCCTGGGCGGTTCCGAGCACGATGAGGGTGGCGGTCATGGGCCTGACCTTAGGAGCTACGATCGCTGCGTGAAGCGAACCATCGCCCTCAATCCGGCCCCCGACCTGCGTCTCACCCTCGGGCGTCTCAACGGGGGCACCGGCCACCCCACCCGCCGCATGACTGCGGACTCAATATGGAGAGCCAGCCGAACGCCGGAGGGACCGGCCACGATGCATTTGACCGTGGCCGGGTCGGAAGTAACCGGCACAGCGTGGGGCCCGGGCCGCGAATGGGCGCTCGAGCATTTGCCGCGGCTGCTGGGAGCCGGCGACGATCCCGGGGAGTTCCCCACCAACGGCCACCGGCTGATGCGCGAGCTGAAAGGGCGCTTCCGCCGGCTCCGAATCGCCCGCACCGACAGGGTGCACGAAGCCTTGATTCCAGTCATCCTGGGGCAGATCGTCACCCGCCAGGAGGCTCACAGGGCCGAAGGGCGCTTGCTGGAGACCTTTGGGGAGGAAGCCCCCGGCCCGGAGCCGTTAACGTTGCAGCCGTCGCCCGCCGTCCTCGGCCGCCTCAAATACGAGGAGCTGCATCCGCTCGGGATCGGGCGCAAGAAGGCTCAGCTCATCATCGAGGTGAGCCGACGGGCCGCGCGACTGGAGGAAGCGACGGCCATGTCGTCGACCGATGCAGTCGCCCGTCTCGAGGCCATGCCGGGCATAGGCCCCTGGAGCTCGGCCCTGGTGGTCGGTGAGGCTCTCGGCGACCCCGACGCGGTGCCGGTGGGCGACTACCACCTGCCCAAAACGGTGGCCTGGGCTCTGGCGGGAGAGGCGCGAGCCACGGATCGGCGGATGCTGGAACTGCTCGAGCCGTTCCGACCACACCGTTACCGGGCCGCTCTGATGATCAAGATGTCGGGGATCGGTGCCCCCAAGTACGGGCCGCGCACCGAGGTGCGCTCTTTCGCCCAATACTGATTTTTCCGAAATCCCTCGAAAAGCCTGGAATTACGGGGTCTTCGGGGTAAAGTCGCGCTCGATAAGGGGGGAGCTTCAGATGAAGCTCCGACAGTGGGCACAGCAGGAGGACCCATATGAACAAGACAGAGATGGCGAAGAAGCTCGCCGGCAAGACCGAGCTGAGCCAGGCGAAAGCCCAGGAAGTAGTTGAGGCGATCTTCGACACCAACCCGGGCAGAGGCATCATCGCAGTCGAGCTGGATGCAGGCCGTGAGGTTTCCATCGCCGGTTTCGGCAAGTTTGACACCAAGTTCCGCAGCGCACGCATGGGCCGGAACCCTGCGACCGGCGCAGCCATTGAGATTGCGGCGAAGACCTACCCCGTCTTCAAGGCTTCCAAGGGCCTGAAGGACAGGGTCGCCGAGTAGCGAGCAGTAGAACGCTCGAAAAAGCCCCGCCGCTGGCGGGGTTTTTTCATGTCCTCAGTCGGTCAGGATTGAGATCGGTCCTTCGAAGTCCGCCTCTTGGCGCAGGAAGCGGACATACCCTTCCAGGCCGAATTCCCCGAGACTGGACTCCGTGACGTCAACAATCACGGCCCGTTGCTCACCGGCCGGATTGACTCGATTCACAAAGACGGTCTCGCCGGAGAACTCGAGGCCGAGAACCTCTCCCAGATCGCCGGGAAGGCCAATCCGCCTGGTTTCCTCGTCCAGATCAAGGTCGAGCACTACCAGCTCGGGGTGGTCGCCGTCGGTCGGGTCCAGGTAGGCGAGGAAGCTCCCGCTGGGGTCGAGGGCGGGATGGGTGCGACAGGCTGCTTCCTCAGCACACCCGGTCTGGGGGTTCGAATCCAGGGAAATGACGGCTCCCTGCTCGTTGCGGAACTCAAAGAACGATTGGACGCCGGCTCGCTGATCAAGGAGGAATCGTCCACCCCCATACCTGATCTCCTCGGGGCCGTGCCCGTCGCCTCCCACCTCGCCCAGCACCCTGTCACCGCTCTCGAAGTCGAAGAGAATCAGGCGTTCCACCAACTCCCCCGGGCTTTCTGAGTCGTCGGCAATGGTCAGGATCATCTGAGGAGAGCCGGCCACCATCGCTGTGCCCCACAATCGCATCAGGTAGCCGTCCTCAACGTCGAGAAAGGGCTGCGCGTCTGGCTTGGCGGCCCGGGACCAGAAGATCCGCTGATCCGCAGCAGGATCGGAGCCGGCCCCCGGTAACTGGAACACGTACCCTCCCTGCAAGTCCTCGAAACCGGCTCCAACCGGAGTTTCGACCAGTCGAGTTGGAGCCCCACTGCCCTCGAGGATCGAGAGCCCCTGATCGGTCATGATGCTGACCGGCCCCGGGGCGTTGATTACCAGGAGGGTGGTCGAAGTGGTTGACGACGTGGTGGTAGAGGAAGGGGGCGTAGAGGTGGTGCTCGAGGAGGACGAGCCACTCAGTACTTCGGGAGTAGCCGGGCTATTGAAGTCGGCGAAAGTCAGCTGGGGACCATCGGAGCTGGAGCCAGAGCACCCGGCAAGGATCAGGACGAGGAGAAGTAGTGATTTCCACATGTTTGGGCCGTTCACTACTTAACGGCAGCCCAAACCCGGTTTTGAGCAGTTTGAAGGGCCGGGAACAACGTTCCCGGCCCTAAGAGCCAACTACGGGAAGCAGCAGGCTAGGGACCGTCAAACCCACCATCCACGCTCTCAAAAGCGGCTGCCGGGTACTCGCCCAGATTGGTGACTACAGCTATCGACACCACCACCATCAAGAGCAAGATGAATGCGTACTCGACGAGGCTTGCGCCTTCCTCTGTCCGGACAAATGTCCGCAGCTTGACTGCAACTGTCCTCATTTGTCCTCCTTCCACCACCACCATCGGCCGATCGCACAATTACTTGATACTCTCCGGGGATGAATTTCCCCGAGGCAGACTGGCCCGAATTCGCCTCGTCACATCCCGACTGGGAACGGGACGGCGAGTCGATCAGCCGCACGTTCGTGTTCAGCGACTTCACCGGGTCGGTCGGGTTCGTGGTCAGGGTCGGCTTCCTGGCTGAGGCAGCCAACCATCACCCCGACATCGACATCCGCTGGAACCGGGTGACTCTGGTGCTCTCCACCCATGAGGCCGGCGCTCTCACAGCCCTGGATACCAGCCTGGCTGCAGCGATCGACGAGCTGGTCTAGACGGTCAGCCGACTTCCACCGGCGGCAGGACCGTCAAGGGCACCACCAGCGGCTCGGTTTCGACCCCCGCCAGCGAGCAGTGTGCTTGCACGGTGCCGGTGCCCTCGAATTCGATCTCACCTTTGACCAGCTGGTAGCCGAACTTGCCGGGTTCGATCATGACGGGCTGGCGGTTGCGTGCTACCTCGGTGCCGTCCTTGTTGAAGACCACTTCGAGCATGTCCGACCCGGATTCGTCTGCATCGCAGCGAATCAGCACGATCAGGTGTGGCTCCAGGGTGATCGGAAAGGATGCGACCGCTGTGCTGAAGTGGATGCCCTGAAAGTCGATGCGGGTCGCGGGCCCTTCCACCTGCCGGAAGTCAAAGCCCTCAACGAATAGAGCGGAGAGGATTTGCATGGCGCCAGGCTAGGGCGTACTCCATCGAACCGGCCTAGTTGAGGTTGAGAGTGATCCCGGCCATCTCGGCCCGCAGCTGCCAGGCGGTCAAGCCGACGCCGGGGAATTCGCTGCAGCTGCTGAGAAAGCAATCGCCCATGATGGAGCCGTGGGGGCACACCCACACGAACTCGTCCTGGCAGTCGTCGTCAGCCCAGACGCCGGAGCCGTGCGTGTCGTTCACCAGATCAACCAGTTCCAGGTCCATCTGGTGACTCCAGCAGAACAGGTAGCCGCGCAAGCGGCGCTGGTCGCAGTTCGGAATGTTGCAGGCAACTCCAACGGTCATGCCTCAGTTATCGGCACGGCGGCCGGCCGGTTTGAGCGATCAAACAGAAGCCGGGTTGGTGACGCCCTCCCGCCAGATGGCGGCCAGCTTGGGCTCGTCGTCCCGGTAGTCGAAGAACACCCTCCATCCCAACTTGTCGGGAGAGCTGAACGTGAGACTGGGGAAGTTGACGAGCTCAACCGGGATCTCCACCACCGCCTCGGCCACCGCCCGGCCGTCAATAGACGCAACCATCTCGCGCAACGGATCGGCCACCATCGTGACAAACTCACCGCGCACCGACGGGGTGGTGCCGGTCGGGTCCCACCAACCCCACGATTCTTCTCCCGTCAGCAGCCGTGCCAACTCGTCGCCTGCGATGTTCTTGGGCGGGGCGTAGTAGGCAACTTCCAGCCCGTACTCGGACACCATTGGGCTGAGTTCGTCCCGCCGCTCGATCGCCTCCATGAGACGATCCATCAGATCGGTCACATGATCATCCGAGGCGAACAGCCCGATGGGCACCTCTTCGGTCAGCAGACGCTCAATGATCCAGGCGTCTCCTTCAGGAGTCTCAACTTCGATCCACATGGTCGATCCTCGCTGAGCCCGACGGCCTGTCGAGCGGATCCCCAGCTCGGCAGGCCCGTACCGGTGGACGAGGGGGAACTCTTCGCCCGGGCCCTCCAGGGCGGTCACCACGCCTCCGGGCGGCACGCGCACTATTGCGACCGAACCCGGCGCAGTGGCCGGCAAGAACACGGGACCACGCCCGATCAGGAAGTTGCGACTGAGACCAAACAGGATCGAGGCGACAAAGGCAGCCGCCACGGCGATGAGCGGGATCGTGAGTAGGCCGGCCATCTCGGTGACGGTCCCGACCAGCAACTCAATGTTCTCGACCACGATGTTGGGCGCCCGGGTCGGGGTGGGCTCGGGAACCGGTTCTGCCGAGACGAGGTCAATCGCTACCAGATCGCCATCGATCTGGGTGACCGTGACAGTCACCAACCCGCTACTAGCACCGCCGTGCGGGTCGGTTGCCACGTAGGTGAACGTGTCGGTGCCGTTCCACTCGGCCGGTGGCGTGTAGAGGAATCCTCCGCCGGTGATTTCGACCGTGCCGTTGGCCGGATCGCTGACCGTGATCGTCACCCGATCACCGTCCGGGTCGATGGTCCCGCCGGGCACCGGAATCAGCAACTCGGGCGTGAACTCGAGCAAAGCGGTCAGATCCGGCGTGACGGGAACGTCGTTGACTGAAAGGATGAGCAGTGAGATAGCCGACGTGTCCGATCCCCCTCTTCCATCGCTGATTGAGTACGACAGGACCTCGCTGCCGTAGTAGTTGAGATCGGGGCGATAGAGGTAGGTCCCGTCGGCGTTGGCGGTCAAGGTGCCGTTGAGAGGCGTGTCGATCCAACTGACCAGGAGCGGGTCGCCGTCTGGGTCTGAGTCATTGAGGAGCGGGGCGATCAACACACTGGTGTCCTCGTCCAGTACCAGATTGTCGGACAAACCAACTGGCGCCAGGTTCACCGACGGCAGGGCTGATACCGGGTTGACGATCACAATGACTGCCACCGGTGTGACGTTCCCTCCTGTGTCCGCAACCTCGAGGCTCAGGAGATATGACGGTGTGAGAGTGGCATCCAGGCCGGCGACCAGGATCAACTCTCCGGTGGCCGGGTCAACGGTGAACCGTCCGGAGGGATCACCTCCCACGATGGCGAAGGAGACTGGCCCTCCCTCCGGATCGATCCCGGAGATGGTGCCGATGGTCGAGCCCAATGGGAGATCCTCGACGATCGGGAACGTTGCGCTCGCGCTGAAGGGAGCTTCGTCGACGTCGACCACGGTGATGGTCACGTCGGCGCTGGCCGACGCGCCCAATGGATCGGTGACGGTGACGTTCAGCAGGTAGGCCGGGACCGTCTCGTAGTCGAGGCCGGCCACCAGTGATATCTCACCGGTCAATGTATCGATGGCAAACACCGGCGTTGGGGCCGAGAAGGAATAGAGCAGCGTATCGCCGTCCGGGTCACCGGCTACGGGGGTGCCCATAGCGGAACCCGGGGTCGTGCTTTCGAACGGTGTCAGCACCAATGGATCGATGAACGGCGCCTCATTGACTGGATTGATGGACAGCGTGACGGCAACCGGCCCGACCACATGAAGACCATCGGTGGCCATGAACGTGAAGCCGTCGCTGAAGTTCTCCGTCCCGTCGTGGATGTAGGTAAACGAGCCGTCGGGAAGCAAGACCAGGGACCCGTACGACGGAAGGTCGACCGGAGTGACCGTGATGGTGTCACCGTCGAGATCAGTGCCGCCCGCCAGTACACCGGCAGCTGCTGTACGGGCGAGGGTGCCGCCCTCGTCGACCACATACACGGAGGGAGGAACGCTCGGCGGATTGTCGTTGACGGGGTCGATGCTCACGGTGACCGTGGCGGTGACAGGCGGGAAGACCCCATCACTCAGTTCGTACTCGAAGCTATCGAGGAAGTTCTCCGAGTCATCGTGCACATAGCTCAAGCTGCCATCTGGGTTGAGGGTCAGCGCGCCATGACTGGGGGGGACACTCACGGCTGGCGTCAAGACATCGCCCGGTAAGTCGCCGTCGGAATCGTTGACAAGGACCCCGGGAACCGGGACCGCGAGGCTGCCGCCCTCTGAGATCGGCCCGTAGCTGTCGTCAACGGCAACCGGTGCCTGGTCGTTGACCGGCGTGATATTGAGAGTCACTGTGCCCGCAAGCGAGGTGTTGACCCCGTCGAAGACCTCGTAAGTGAAGAAGTCGGCATGGTTCTCCGAGTCGTCGTGTACGTACGTGAAGCCCCCGTTGGGATCCAGAACGAGAGACCCGTGAGCGGCGTCTGCTACCACGGTTACCGTCAGGACATCGGCTGGGATGTCGGCGTCGGTGTCATTGAGCAGGACCCCAGCCGGGTCCGCAACCGTGAGGGTTCCGCCTTCGATTGTCCCGTACCCATCGTCGACAGCGACAGGGACGTTCCCGTTGATTTCACCAACGGTGACGGTGATGGTTTCGGAATCAGCCAGGTTGGGGGTCCCGTTATCAGTAACCACCACATCAAACACATACGAACCAGGACCCTGAGCTTCAGTCGGAGTCCAAGTGAAATCACCACCAGCCGTAATCGCCGCCCCCACCGGAGCACCCGACAAGCTGAAAGTAAGAGTGTTAGCCGGCAGGTCAACATCAGAAGCTGTCGCCGTGAACGAGAGCAGCGTCAACTCATCCACTGACTGACCCCCAACCGGATCCAAGATGGGAGCCACATTGATTTCACCAACGGTGACGGTGATGGTTTCGGAGTCGGCCAGGTTGGGGGTGCCGTTATCGGTGACGATGACATCGAACACGTAGGAGCCGGGACCTTGGGCTTCAGTTGGGGTCCAGGTGAAATCACCACCAGCCGTAATCGCCGCCCCCGCTGGAGCACCCGACAAGCTGAAAGTAAGAGTGTTAGCCGGCAGGTCAACATCAGAAGCGGTCGCTGTGAACGAAAGCAGGGTCAACTCATCAACACTCTGGTCCCCGACCGGGTCCAAAATGGGTGCCACGTTCACT
>JBPCTX010000319.1:0-6763 GCA_051011455.1 Acidimicrobiia bacterium
TCGTGCGGCGCATCGACTGCCATCGGATACCGGGTTGCCGTCACGCCACTCCAGATGACTTCCGTCTTCGCCACCGTCGGAAACGATGGGGTGTGGATGCAACCGCAAGTGGTCGACTCGATCATCCGTACCGATGGAGAGAAGGTCACCTTCGACCAGCAGAGCCGCCGGGTGCTGTCGATCGAGACCGCCGAGGTGATGCGCAACATGTTGATCGGCGTGGTCGAGGGCGGCACCGGCCAACTGGCTCAGGTGCCCGGCTACTCCATCGGAGGCAAGACCGGCACGACCGAGAAGTTCGACGCCGAGCTGATCTGCCCGGGAGCCACAACGCCCGGGTGCTACGGAGACGACGTTGTCGCCAGTTTCATCGGCATTGGCCCCAGCGCCGCCCCCCGGTTGGCAATCGGCGTGTTCGTTGACTCACCCAGCGCCGAGAAGAAGCGCACCGGTGGGTCGGCGGCCGCTCCCGCCTTCTCCCGCGTGATGCGGTTCGCCCTGCACCAGTTGGGGGTTCCGCCCGATGCCAGCTGACTCCCTCACCCTCGACAGCCTGGCTGCCGCCACCGGAGGAGAGGTGGTCGGTGATGGGGCGACTCCGATTGCCGACGTGACCCACGACAGTCGGGCGGCCGGCCCGTCCGACCTGTTCGTGGCCATTCGCGGGGCCAACCTAGACGGGCACGACTTCATAGCTTCCACCAGGGCGGGAGCGGTATGTGTGGATAGGCGGCAGGACGCCGACATGCCGCTGCTGGTGGTGCCCGACACCCGGGCGGCACTGCCCGTCCTCGCCGCCACTGTTCACGGGGATCCCTCTCATCACTTGAAGGTGGTCGGGATCACGGGAACGAACGGCAAGACCACGGTGGCCTATCTGCTGGCGTCCATTGTCTCGGAGGCCGGGATGAAGCCGGGCGTCATCGGCACCGTCGGGGCCCAGATCGGGAGTCAGCACCTCGATCAGGTTCGGACGTCTCCGGAAGCATCTGACTTCCAACGACTACTACGCCGGATGGTCGGCGGCGGCGTTGAGGTGGCAGCGGTCGAGGTCTCTTCCCATGCCCTCGTGTTCGGGCGAGCGGATCAGACCCGGTTCGCATCCGTCGCCTTCACCAACCTCAGTCAGGATCACCTGGATCTGCATGGCGACATGGAGAGCTACTTCCAGGCCAAAGCCTTGCTCTTTTCCGGGGCGCAGGGCGCCTCGGTGGTCAACACCGACGACCCCTGGGGGCGCCGATTGGCAGACCAGGTGGAGGGCCCACTGGTCACCGTTGGTGCTGATGGCGAGGTGTGGGCGGATGGCCTGGTGTCCACCCTCTCACAAAGCCGCTTCGAGTTGCACACTCCGGCGGGCAATCGCCGGGTGACACTGCCGCTCGGTGGCCGCTTCAACGTTGAGAACGCCCTGGTGGCGGCCGGGTGTGCGATCAGCCTCAACCTGCCCCTCGATGCGATTGTGGCCGGACTGGAGGCAGTCGAGCCGATTGCGGGGCGAATGGAGCCGATCGCCGCCGGTCAGGAATGCGCCATCGTCGTCGACTATGCCCATACTCCCGAGGGGATAAGCGAGGTCGTTGACTCGGTGCGGCCGCTGGTTGCCGGCCGGATAATTGTGGTGGTGGGAGCGGGGGGCGACCGCGACGCCGACAAACGCCCGGCGATGGGTCGGGCTGCCTCGCAGGCTGATCGCGTCTACGTCACCTCTGACAACCCCCGCTCGGAGGATCCCGGGATGATTATCGACGCGGTTCTGGACGGCGCCGACGGTCAGGCCGAGGTCTTTACCGAGCCCGATCGAAGGAAGGCGATCGGGGCCGCGATTGCCGGGGCCGGGGCAGGCGACGTAGTCCTCATCCTGGGCAAGGGCCACGAGACGGGGCAGGAAGTGGCCGGGACGATGGAGCCTTTCGATGATCGCCAGGTGGCGAGAGAGGTGGTGGCCGCCTCGTGATGTGGACGCTCGACCAGATCGCAGAGATCACCGGGGGAGTCGCGGTCGGCCATGGGGACGTAACCGGGGTCGGAACCGACTCGCGCGAAGTAGCCCCCGGCTCGTTATTCGTGGCCCTGTCGGGCGACCGATTCGACGGGCATGAGTACTCACAAGCGGCCATCGAGGCCGGTGCCGCAGCGGTGATGGTCGAACGCCCGGTAGAAGCCGGGCCGCGGGTGGAGGTCGACGACACACTGGAAGCCCTCAGGCAGTTGGCCGCCCATCGCCGGCGGGCACTGGCGGCGGCCCGGGCTGTTGGCATAACCGGCTCGACCGGGAAGACCTCCTGCAAGGACTTGCTGGCCAGCGCGCTGGGGGTCGGCACCTGGGCATCGCCAAAGTCTTTCAACAACGAAGTCGGAGTTCCGCTTACGGTGCTGGCCGCTCCCGATGCCACAGAAGTGCTCGTTCTCGAGGTGGGCAGCCGGGGGCTGGGACACATCAGTCACCTGATCGGGGTCATTCGTCCCGACATCGCCATCATCACGGGCGTCGGGGCTTCTCACCTCGCCACCCTCGGAGACGTGGAGACCGTACGCCGCGCCAAATGGGAACTGGTCGAGGGGATGGAACCCGACGGGATCGCCGTTCTGCCGGCCACAGATGCGGTTCTGGCCGAATGGGTGGCCCGGGACGGGGTTCCGGTCCGCACTTTTGGCGAGGGGGGAGATGTCAGGGTCGAGGATCTGGTTCTCGACGAACTGGCCCGCCCTTCTTTCACTCTGGAGGCGGCCGGCGAGCGCGTCCCGGTTCGTCTCACGATGGCCGGTGCCCATCAAGCACTCAACGCAGCGGCGGCAGCTGCAGCCGGACTGGCGCTCGGGCGGGCACTGCCCGATCTGGCGGCGGGCCTGGAACTCGCCTGGGCCTCGGCCTGGCGCATGGAGGTCATCCCCGGTGCCCACACCGTCGTGAACGATGCTTACAACGCCAACCCGGCTTCAATGGCGGCGGCCCTCCAATCTGTGGCCGCCATGCCCGGACGGCACCTGGCGGTCCTGGGTCTGATGGCCGAACTGGGAGAGACGGCGCCCACTGCCCACCGATCGGTTGGACGACTGGCGCGCGAGCTCGGCTTTGGGGCGGTCATTGTGGTGGGGGATGATCCCGGCATCGCAGACGGAGCTGGCGAGATCGCAACCACGGTGCCCGACCTTGAGACCGCCCGGGCGGTTGTATCCGACCTGATCGAGGAAGGCGATGTTGTGCTGGTCAAGGCTTCACGGTCGGTCGGCCTCGAGACGCTGGCAGGGGAGCTGGTGGCATGATCGGGCTACTGGTAGCCGTCACCATCGGATTCGGCCTGGCCTTCGTCGCTATGCCGCCGGTGATTGCAGCGTTGCGCCGCAACGACGTCGGGCAGTTCATTCAGGAAGACGTTTCAGAGCACTCTCACAAGCGGGGCACTCCCACCATGGGCGGCACCGTGATCATCCTTGCCACACTCCTGGGGTATCTGGCCGCTCACCTGCGGATCTGGTCCCCGGAGGCTGGTTTCGGCCTCGACCCCCGTCCGTTCAGTGCTGAAGCCGGACTGGCCATCCTGGCCTTCGTCGGGATGGGCGTGATCGGTTTCATCGATGACTACCTCAAGTACGCCCGCAAGCACAACCAGGGCCTCAGCAAGCGATGGAAGTTCGGGGGTCAGTTGCTGGTGGCGGGAGTATTTGCCTGGGGAGCAGTAGCGGCCGACGTGTCCACCGAGCTCTCCTTCACCCGTGAGCTCGGGATCGACCTCGGGTGGATCTATCCACTATGGGTGCTGTTCCTGCTTACAGCCGCCGCCAACGCCGTCAATCTCACCGATGGGCTTGACGGACTGGCCGCCGGTTCCAGCGCCCTGGTCTTCGGAGCATTCGTGATCATCGGGTTCTGGCAATTCCGCAACCCGGAGGTGTACTCGGTCGACGGTGCCCTTGACATCGGAATCCTGGCGGCGGCGTTGCTCGGGTCGGTGATGGCATTCCTCTGGTTCAACGCGGCTCCGGCCGAGTTGTTCATGGGCGACGTTGGCTCCCAGGCCCTGGGGGGTGCGATGGCGGCACTCGCCCTCCTGACCAACACTCATCTGCTCCTGGCAATCCTGGGCGGCCTCTATGTCATGGAGGCCACATCGGTGATCCTCCAGGTGGGATCGTTCCGGCTCTTTGGCACGCGGATCTTCCGCATGGCGCCGATCCATCACCACTTCGAGCTGCGGGGGTGGCCGGAAACTACCGTCATCATCCGGTTCTGGATCATCGCCGGCATCTCGGTCGCCCTCGGTCTCGGGATCTTCTATGGAGACTTCATTTCGATGGAGGGCGGACTGTCGTGAGAACGCTGGTGGTCGGAGCCGGGGTAAGCGGCCGGGCCGCCTCCGCTCTGGCCGAGTCCCTCGGCGACGACGTGATGATCTTCGACCGGAATCCCGAGGCAGTTGCCGACCTGGCTCTCCAGTACCCGACCGCGGCGGGTGAGTGGTCGTCGGAGCTGCTGGCCCGGGTAGATCGCGTGGTTGTCAGTCCGGGCGTGCCCCAGCATGCCCCCGAGGTTCGTGATGCTCAGGCGCAAGGCATTCCCGTTATCTCCGAGGTCGAGCTGGCGGCCTCGGTGGCGGGTGCTCCCATCGTGGCGGTAACCGGGACGAACGGCAAGACCACCGTCACGGCCCTGATTGCCGAGATGCTTGTGGCCTCGGGCCGGAAGGCGGTGGCGACCGGAAACATCGGGACCGCTTTCTCCGAGGTGGCTCTCGGGAACTGGGAAGTCTTCGTTGTCGAGGTCTCCAGTTTTCAGCTGCGATTCACCGAGCGGTTCCATCCGCGGGTGGCAGTGTTGCTCAACATTGCCGAGGACCACCTGGATTGGCATGGGACACTGCAGGACTACTCGGCTGCCAAGTCGATGATCTTTCGAAACCAGGACTCCAGCGACTTGCTCATCTATGACATCGACGATCCGGGAGCCACCGCGGCCGTGGCCGGGGCTCCCTCGCAGCTGATCCCGGTTTCTGGCGTGAGGCTCCCGACGGGAGGTGCCGGTCCTGACGGCGGCCGCCTGATCACCCCCGATGGCGCGGTGCCGCTGGCTGAGGTGCAGGACCCCTCATTCATCGTTGATCTGGCCGCCGCCTCAGTTGCCGCCGCATGGTTCGAGACCGGCCTCGACCCCCTGGCTGAGGTCATCACCGCTTTTGAGCCGGGTCCGCATCGGCGAACTCTGGTGGGCCGGTGGGGCGGTGTGGATTGGGTCGACGATTCCAAAGCCACTAACCCGCACGCAGCGCTGGCGGCCGTCGCCGCCTATCCATCGGTGGTGTTGATTGCAGGTGGCCGCAACAAGGGACTCGACCTCGCACCGCTGGTTCGGGCACCGACGGTCAAGCATGTGGTGGCAATTGGAGAAGCGGCGCCGGCTCTGGCAGCGGCCGGCGGGCCTGAGATGGTCACTGAAGCCGAGTCGATGGCGGGCGCCGTGACCGTTGCCGCCGGTCAGGCCGCTCCCGGCGACACAGTGCTGTTGGCCCCGGGTTGTGCCAGCTTTGATATGTTCGGCTCGTATGCGGCGAGGGGGGACGCCTTTGCCGAAGCCTCGCGGGCCCTCCACGCCCCGGAGCGGTCCCAATGACGGCCAAGGTCACCTCAATTGTCGGAGCCCGCAGCCGCGCACGCAGACGAGACGGCGAGGCACTGGTCGCCCGCCGCATCGTCACCCTCCTTGTCGTCCCGATGGCGGTGCTGCTGGTGGTAGGGCTGGGTGCGATCCTGTCGGCCAGTTCCGTGCCGGCTCTGGCGGAGTTCGACGATTCGCTCTACTACTTCCGCCGCCAAATGCTGTGGGTAGCTGTCGGGATCGTCGCAATGGTCATCGCCATCCGGGTGCCCTACAACGCCTATCGCCGAAGTGCGCCGGTCATCCTCGCCATCTCAGCGCTCTCGCTGGTGGCGGTCCTGCTTTTTGGCGTCGTACGCGGCGGAAGTCGCTCCTGGCTGGAGATCGGGCCCATCACGATTCAGCCATCGGAGTTTGCCAAGTTCGCAGTGGTGGTGTTCCTGTCGATGGTGATGGCCCGCAAGCGTGAACTTCTCATGGATTTCGCCCACTTCTTCTGGCCGGTGGCGGCCAGCCTTGGCCTCATCGGGGGGCTTACGATTCTCCAGCCCGACCTGGGCACCGCCCTGATCATCGCCGCCGGTGCCCTGGCGGTGCTGGTGGCATCAGAAGCACCTTTCCGGTTCGTGGCCGGGTCGGCGGCAGGCGGCGGCCTGGCCGCCCTGCTCCTGGCAATGGCGGCGGACTATCGCTGGGATCGGGTCACCGGCTTCATGGATCCCTTCAGCGATCCACTCGGCACCGGATTTCAGGGGGTGCAGTCGCTCTTCGCACTGGGAACCGGTGGGTTCTTCGGCGTCGGTCTCGGGGCCAGTCGCGCTCGCTGGGAGTTCCTCCCCAACGCTCACACAGACTTCATCTACGCCATCATCGGAGAGGAGACCGGGTTGATCGGGGCCGGGGCCGTTCTGCTGCTGTTGGCCGTCTTCACCCTGGCCGGCGTGGCGGTGGCCATCCGGGCCCGCGACGACTTCGGGCGAATGCTGGCGACCGGCATCGTGGCCTGGCTGGCCGTGCAATCGATCGTCAACCTCGGCGGGGTGACTGCCATCCTTCCGATCACCGGCCTGCCGCTCCCGTTCGTTTCGTTTGGCGGCAGCGCCCTGGTGGTGGAGATGGCCGCGGTCGGAGTGCTCATCAACATCGCCCGCCGGGGGGGGGGGGGGGGGG
>JBPCTX010000320.1:0-9014 GCA_051011455.1 Acidimicrobiia bacterium
CGCTAATGATGAGCGGAGTCCTGGCCTCGTCGATGAGGATGGAGTCCACCTCGTCGACAATCGCGAACGAATGGTCGCGTTGCACCATGTCTTCAGGGCGCATTGCCATGTTGTCGCGCAGGTAGTCGAACCCGAATTCATTGTTGGTCCCATAGGTGATGTCCGCGCCGTAAGCGGGGCGACGCTCGTGTGGCTCCAGGTGGGCCTGGATCAGCCCAACTTCCAGTCCCAGAAAGCGGTGGATGTCGCCCATCCATTCGGCGTCGCGTTTGGCCAGGTAGTCGTTGACCGTGACGACGTGCACGCCTCGACCGGTCAGACCGTTGAGGTAGCAAGGCATGGTGGCAACCAGCGTCTTGCCCTCACCGGTGCGCATCTCGGCCACCATCCCGCGGTGAAGGGCACCGGCGCCTACCACCTGAACATCGAAGTGGCGCTGCCCGAGCACCCGCTTGGCCGCTTCGCGGACTACCGCATAGGCCTCCGCCTCGAGATCGTCGAGAGTCTCGCCATCTGCGAAACGGCTGCGGAACTCGTCCGTCTTGGCTCGCAGCTCAGCGTCGTCTAACGATTCGATGGCGGGCTCGAAGCCATTGACCGCCTCCGCCAGATCTTCGAGTTCCTTGAGTTTCTTGCCTTCGCCGATGTGAAGGATCTTCTGAAATACCGACATGGTGAGGGGTGAATCCTAACTATGGCCTGGTGTTGGCTGGTTGAGCGTCTGGCCGCTAGTTGTACGTGAGATGGGGGCTGTCGACAAGGGCTGCCCCGTCCATCCCCACCTCATCGGGCAAGACCAGATCGTTCACCCTGTCTAACGACAACTCGAACGTATCGGGTTCCGGAACCCGTTCTCCGTCGGCGGTTACGGCGACAGCGGCCGTCATCGTGTCGCCGTCGCGGCCGGCGGCGACCACTACGGCCACTTCGCCTGTGTCGAGACGCAACAGCGATCCGGCCGGGAAGATTCCCAGCATGGAGACGAAGATCTCGACCAGGTTGGGGTCGAGCTGGGTTCCCGAGCCCTCCAGAATGATCTCGAGAGCCTTGGCGGGTGGCAGGGCTCGCTTGTAAGCCCGCCGGGTGGTGAGGGCGTCGTACACATCGCAGATGGCGGTGATACGGCTGTACAGGTGGATCCTCTCTCGCCGGGCGACGTGCGGATAGCCACCCAGGTCGTACCGAGCGTGATGCTCGAGCGCCACCAGAGCGGCGATCTCCTGGCCCGACCCGCTTCCCGCCAGAATGGCCTGCGCCCCCTCGTGAGGATGGCGCTTGATCTGAGTCCACATGTCGGCGTCGAGACGGCCCGGATACTGAATGATCTCGACCGGAACCCGGATCTTGCCCAGGTCGTGCAGGAGCGCCCCGACCCCCAACTCGATCAACTGGTCATTGCCCAGCCCAATGGTCTGACCGACGGTGAGAGCTAGCAAGCAGGTGTTGATCGAGTGATAGAAGGTGTACTCGTCATGGGTCTTGAGCGTCGACAACAGCAGTGATGCGCCCGGTTGCAGCAACACCTTCTCCAGCAGCTGCTCAACGGTCCACACCGCGTCGGAGATATCGGCGCCATCGTCGAGCGTCATCGACTCAGCCACTCCGTGCAGGAAGTCAAGCGAGGCAGCGTATGAGTGGCGGATCTCGGACATCGAAGCCTGTTTGATCAGATCGGATCGGTTGAACGGCCGATCGTTGAGCAGCACCGTTCCCTCGGCCGGCAGGTCGGATCCTTCGCTGGCCAGGAACTCGGCCAACTCGGCCAGGTCGCCGGTGGTGGCGCCGGCTGCGATGGTCACCGAGTCGAGGCCATGACCGTGCAGCAGCCGGTAGACGTCCCGGTGCTCGAGCGAGGCGTTTGGCAGCAGTTGGCGATCGAGATAGAAGGCACTGTCCATCATCGAGAGCGTGATGTGGTCTGAACCCGCGGTGAGACTGCCCGCGGTGTCGGTCAACATTGCCAGCGCCTGGTCGCTTTGCGGGTGACCCCGTGGGTAGAGGTGCACGTTGCTGACCGCCCGTCGCAAGGCTCCGAGGAAGTCGACGCTCGATTGCTCACGCATGATCGGACCTCAACGCTCCCTTGGCAGCTGCCCGCAGAGCGCGGGCCGAAGCAGACAGACGAGCTCCCGACTGCGCCATCTGCTCGAGCAGTTCGTGCGACTCCTCGTCCTCGCGCCGCCCCAGGGCCTCGATGGCGGCCACTCGCACCTCGATCGGACGATCGACATCGGTCATGGCGTCGCGCAGTGCCGGGATCACCACCTCATCGTCGAGGGTTGCCAGCAGATAGATGCTGGCTCCCCGCACCCGGATGTGCTCGTCGGCCAGGGCCCGAATCAGTTGGCCGACCGCGGCCGGCCCGACGCAGGGCAGCAACGCTCGCAGCGCCTCGATCCTGACCCGGTGGTCATCGTGACGGGTCAATCGGGCGAGAGGCTCGCCGGCCGCCTTGCGACCCGAATGGCCGAGGGCGATGGCCAGGTTGCGGACCACGTACCAGCGGGAGTCGCTCAGGCCCGGCAGAACCGAGTTCAGATCGACCCGGGCCATCTCGCCAACAATGTCAATGAGCATGCGGCGCCGGCCGGGGTCTTCTTCAACCGCCAACTGCTCGAGGACACGATCTCCGGCGTGGCCGGCCATTTGCTGCAACAGCTGATCCCTGACCTCGCGGTAGGGAGCGTCACCGTCGGTCAGGATCTCTAGCACTTGCTCGCTCGCCACCTGGTCGTAGGCATCGTCGAGCAGGCTCGGCTCGATGTCGACGTCGTTCAGCACCCCGAGCCAGGCGACCGCCTCCGGGAAGTCCTTCGATCGGATGGCGGCTCCCAGTTTGGCAACCCAGATCCTGAGCAGTCGCCGCAACCGTTCGGTGCGGTCCTCGATGGAGAACAGATCCCCCAGCACCAGCCAGCCTTCTCGAGGAGCCTGATTGAGGGCCTCAACCTCGGCTGCAATTGAGTCCACGGCGTCGACTTCTCCGTTGCCGTTCTCCAGGAAACGGGCCAGGTGGATACCGACGGTGCCGGCCACCGCCCGCCGCGTGCCGGTGGTCCCCGCCCCCATGACCTGTTTGACGAGGCCGGGATCACGGCCCTGCATGTCGGTCACCACTCTGGCGTACTCCACCAGCAGGGGTAGGGCCGAGTTGTCGACGGCTGTCGCCAACTCGGACAACTCATCGGCCGAGAACTGGTCGAGAAAGTTCCGGAAGGGAGCCTCGTCACGAACGTCCAGGACCGCCTCGAAAACCGGAGCCCGGTAGTCGTGTTCCAGCCGGAAGAAAGCGTCAACGAAGGTTTGAGCCACACGCTGCAGCCCGGCCGGATCCCCGGCATCGACCTGCCCGTGCGCCCTTCGATAGGACTCCACGAACTCGGCGGCGGCGGCCTCGGCTGGGGATAGAGCCATGATGCGCTCCGCCATGTGGCGGACACTGTCCTCTTCGAACATCGCCTGAACATCAGGGTGGCGTTCGGTGGCGGGCTCAGACATGATCTCCTGGTCTTCGCCTCGCTCTTCCAGCAAGTCGCGGCCGCGGACTTCAATCGATGTGAGACCCTCGGCCTGCATGCAAGCGGGCAAGTCCTGGTCGAAATGGCTCGAGTCCTCGGCCACCAGTTGAAAGAATCTCGTCAGCTCATGGGGAGAAGGGGGGCTGAGGATTGCCAGCGCCTCTACCCGCCAGGCGAACAGGGCTTGCGCCAACCGTTCGGCCGCGCCGTGTGAGCACACGACGAGCTCGGAGTCAGAGGAGAATCCGTCGACGCCGACGGTCAGCAAGATGGAGGACTCGGCGAACTCGCCGATAGCTTCTGTGGCGGTGACGAAAGCGGGAACCGCGGCCGGATCGGGATAAAGCTGAACCCCTCCCCACCCGACTGCCAAGGCCTGGACGAGCTTCTCGGCTTCCATCAGCCGAGGTCGATCAGGTTCTCCCGCAGGGCGTAGAGGACGGCTTCGTTGCGGGAGTGAAGGCCGAGCTTGTCGAGGATGTTGCGAACATGGTTCTTGACCGTGTTCTCCGAGATGTAGAGCCGTTCGCCGATCTCGCGGCTGGTGTAGCCCTGCGCCACCAGTTGCAGGACCTCGATCTCCCGGCCGGTGAGAGTGGGACGGCGACTGGCGGCCAACTCTCGATGACGAAGCATCTGCTGGACGACATTGAAGAGTTTGGCTGCCATCCGGGGAGACACGACCGCCCCGTTCTCGACCACATCCATGATGGCGGTGGCCAGCGACGGGAAGGGGGTGTCCTTGATGACGTAGCCGTGGGCACCGGCCTTGATTCCGGTCAGCAGATCATCCTCGGACTCGCTAACGGTGAGCAGCACAACCTTGGTGTCGGGAGCGGCCGCCAACAGTTTGTCGACAACCTCGAGACCCGACTGGCCCGGCATCAGTACGTCCAGAACGATCACATCCGGTTGCAGGCGCTCGGCCTCGACTACGGCGGTGGGGGCGTCCTCGGCCTCGCCGACGACGTCGAATGCGGCCTCGGTCAGTGCGGCACGCAGACCGGTGCGAAACAGGGGGGCGTCATCGACGACGAGGACTCGCGTGGTCATTTGGATTCAATAAGTCCCAACTGCCCGTCGCGGCGGCGATAGAGGACGGCGTGGCCGTCGGTCTCGGCATTGAAGAAGAAGAAAAAGCTATGACCTAGCATCTCCAGCTGCAACGCAGCCTCCTCGGGGCTCATCGGCTTCATCGTGAACTGTTTGGTGCGCACGATGGAAGCGCTATCTGGCAATTCTTCTGATTCTTCGGCCACGGGAGGGCTTTGATTGAGCCGTTTGTTGTTGTTTCTGCTGCGGTCGATTACCCGCTCTTTGAGTCGACGAAGGCGGCGTTCAAACTTGTCAACCGCGATATCGACGGCAGCATGCTGATCGTGGCTGGTGGAGTGGACCCGAACGACGTGACCGGCCACCGGGGCAGTGATTTCCACCCGAAAGCGGTCGTCGCTCACCCGCGGATTTGCTTCCTCGAAGAGCTCGACGTCTGTGATCCCTACCTTGCCGTCCCAGAAGCGGACGGCGCTCTCCAGCTTCTGATATACCAGCTGGCGGATGTCTTCGCTGACCTGAGTTTTCCTGCCGTGGACCTGAATCTCCATGAATGCCTCTCGATTGCACGCGTGAATTGCCTGTCACGTCAAGCGGGTGGAGGCCGGGGAGCCGGCAAGCAACTGTCCTCTCGCAGCGGTCCCTATCACTATACGCCCGCACCGGTGGCAGTAATAGACCCGATCGTCCCTCCGCCAAGAGCGGACGCGGCCGCCGCCAGAGTTGCCCCGGTCGTGACAACGTCATCGACGATGACCGCCCCGCCCGGAGTCACGGTGCGGGCCAGGAAATGTACCGGAGCCCGGCTGTCCCGTCTCTTCCCGGCGTGGCGGGCCCTCCACACGGGACGGGACAGTGCCGGCACCACGGCCAGACCCGTCAAGCGTCCCACTTCCCGCGCCAGCTCTAATCCTGGATCCACGCCGAGCTGCAGTCGGCGCACCACCGAACGCGGCACCGGGACCAGGGCACCGGCGCCGGTTGGAAGGTTGGCTGCCATGGCGGGAGCCAGTGCCGCCGCCCGAGCAGCAATTCCCCGGTATTTCAGGTCGTGGACCAACCGGCGGGCCAAGCCCTGGTGCAAATAGGCCGCCCACACGACCAATCCCGGCCCCACCACTCGCGGTGAGGCCGGCGTCAGCGACCCGGCGCACGGCGGGCACAGCACCGTTCCGTAGCGCAAACAACCCGGACAAACCATGCGGCCAGGGTATGGAGGGGGTGCGACAGACAAGCCCGACACGGCCGCGCGTGGGAAAAATGGTCACCGTGTGCCAAAAACGACCACAGAGAGTGGTTATGTTGATTGCACGGAGAACAAAAGGGGACCACGAATGCTGGACGTCGCCGGCCACAAGGAACGGTATCGCCTCAAGCGACTGCGTCGCCTTGCCATCTTTCTGACACCGATAGCCGCCTGGGTCTGGTGGCGAGTCCTGATCAACGAGGCAATTGTTCCCCTCCCCACTCTCCCCGACGATGCCGGACTGTGGCTCCCATTCGTAATCCTTTTCGTCCTGATCGCCGTCATGATGATCGTTCCCATGCTGGTCAACGGCCGCTCGCCGCACGTCGTGTTCATGCCGGAACAGATCGACGTGGGCTTCGATGACGTCAAGGGCCTCGGAGGTGTGCTCGGTGAGGTGCGCCACACGCTCCAGGTCTTCCTCGACCATCGCAAATTCTCCGGACAGTTGGGCGGAAGACCCCGCCGGGGAGTCCTGTTCGAAGGCCCTCCCGGCACCGGCAAGACCCACGTTGCCAAGGCAATGGCCAAGGAAGCCGGGGTCCCCTACCTGTTCGTCTCCTCGACCTCGTTCCAGAGCATGTGGTACGGCATGACCGGACGCAAGATCAGGGCTTTCTTCAAGGCCCTGCGCAAGACCGCCCGTCGCGAGGGTGGCGCAATCGGCTTCCTCGAGGAGATCGACGCCATCGGCGTCAAACGAGGCGGAATGGACGGCTTCTCGGATCGGCAAGTGGACAAAGCTGGACGGGAAATCTCGCCGGCAATGTCGGAGGGCGTCGGCGGAGTCGTCAACGAGTTGCTGGTGCAGATGCAAAGCTTCGACGAGCCCACCAACGGCATCAGATTCCGCAATTGGATGGCAGGCCGTGTCAACCGCTATCTGCCGTATGCGAAGCGCATCAAGATGAAGATGCCCGAGCCTTCCAACATCCTGTTGATCGGGGCCACCAACCGGGCCGAGTCGCTTGATCCGGCGTTGCTTCGCCCCGGCCGGTTCGACCGCATCCTCCACTTCGACACTCCGAGCCGGTCCGCCCGTCGCGAGTTGATCGAGTACTTCCTGGCCCGCAAGGCTCACGATCCCGGTCTCGAAGAAGAAGCCATCCTCGACGAGTTGTCGGCCTCCACCATGGGGTACACGCCGGCCTCGCTCGAGCGCCTTTTCGATGAGGCTCTGCTGCTGGCTTTGCGGGAGGGCCGCGAGGCGCTGGCACTGCCGGACCTGCGGCGGGCGCGGATGGAGGTCGAGATCGGTCTCGCCCAGCCCACCGAATACACAGTCGCCGAGCGTCGGATCATCGCCACCCACGAGGCCGGTCACGCCGTGGTGGCTCACCTGGTGGGCGAGACCCGGCGGCTGGAAGTGCTCTCGATCATCAAACGGCGCAGCGCCCTCGGCCTGCTGGCCCATAGCCCCACCGAAGAGCGCTTCACCAACACTGCCACCGAGTTACTGGCATCGATCCAGATCTCGATGGGCGGGATGGTGGCCGAGGAGATCTTCTTCGGCGAGTCGGGCAGCGGCCCCGCCGGCGACCTGAAGGCCGCCACCGACGTTGCAGTCGCAATGGTCGGAAGCCTCGGTCTCGGCGACTCGCTGGTCTCCTTCACCACCCTCGACGGTGGGTTGTTCGGCGGCAACATGGCCAACAAGGTTCTCGGCGATCCTCAGTCTCGGCGGGCAGTCGACCGGATCTTGTCTGACAACAAAGAGTCGGTCACCCGATTGCTGTCGGCCAACCGTCATCTGGTCGAGGCGCTGCGCGAGGCCCTGCTCGAGCACGAAGAGTTGATCGACGACGAGATCATCGCGGTCCTCGACACCGCTCAGCGGTCAGACGTCGTGCGACCCCCGGCGGTGGTGGTGGACCTGCGGCCCCAGGTGGACGTGACCCACGAGGGTCCTGCTCCCCTCCCGGCCTCTACGTTCCGTGACGCCACGATTCCAGATACGACTCCTGCTCCGGAGTAAGCACCTCGAGCCCGGCTCCCAGTGACTTCAGTTTGAGCCCGGCCACTTCCTGATCGAGATGAGCGGGGAGGCGATAGACCTTCGCTTCCAGGTCGGCCCGATTAGCCAGAATCCACTCGGCGGCCAATGCCTGATTGGCAAAGGACATATCCATCACATCTGCAGGGTGGCCCTCGGCGGCGGCCAGGTTGACCAGCCTGCCCTCGGCCAGCACCAGAATCCGTCGGCCGTCTTCCAGGACGAACTCGTCCAGGTTGTCGCGCAGGTTACGGGTCTCTGCGGCCAGTTCATTGAGCCGCTTCAGGTCGATCTCGATGTCGAAGTGGCCGGCATTGGAGAGGATCGCCCCATCCTTCATCACCGCGAAGTGTTCCTCCCGCAGCACATGCATGTTGCCGGTGACTGTGATGAACAGATCCCCGGTCGCCGCTGCCTCTGAAGCGGTCATCACCTGATAGCCCTCCATGGCCGCCGACAGGGCCCGCACCGCGTCGACCTCAACCACTACCACCTTCGCTCCCAGGCCGTCGGCCCGCTGGGCGACCCCCTGTCCACAGTCGCCGTAGCCAACCACTACCACGGTGCGACCGGCAATGAGCATGTTCGTCGACCGCAGCACTCCATCCAGCGACGACTGGCCGGTGCCGTGTCGGTTGTCAAAAAGGTGTTTGGTGTCCGAGTCGTTGACGGCCACCACCGGGAACCTCAACTCGCCCTCGGACTCCATCGCTCGCAGGCGAATTACCCCGGTGGTTGTCTCCTCCATCGAAGCGAGCGGGGTGATCTCGGTGCGCTCGGTATGAAGCAACGTCACCAGATCGGCCCCGTCGTCCATCGTGATTGTCGGCTCAGTGTCCAGCACCGTCTGCAGATGCCGGTAGTAGGTCTCGGTGTCTTCGCCCCTGATGGCGTTGACGGGAATTCCCTCAGCCACCAGAGCCGCAGCGACGTCGTCCTGGGTGGAGAGCGGGTTGGATGCGCATAGCGTCACCTCTCCACCCCCGGCTCGCAGCGTGAGCATCAGGTTGGCGGTCTCGGTGGTGACGTGCATGCATGCTCCGAATCGCATGCCGACGAAGGGCTTCTCGTGCTCGTAACGCTCCCGCAGTGAGGCCAGCACCGGCATCCGGCGCCCGGCCCAGGCGATGCGCCGGGCGCCTTCGTCCGCCAGGTCGGAATTGGCAATGTCGTAGTCCATGGGTCTCCTAGTCGGGTGTGCCAC
>JBPCTX010000321.1:0-5592 GCA_051011455.1 Acidimicrobiia bacterium
GTCCTCAGTCTCTCTTCGAAGTCCGTGTTGGCGTGGCAGGTCTTCGGCGGAACCTTGGCCGGCTAAGCCAGCAACGGCCTACCTGAGGTGGGCGCCGCCGTTGAGACGCTGGATCTCTCCGGTCAGAAAGTCGTTGCCGATGAAGTGCAACACGGCTTCTGCCACCACCTCAACTCCGCCGACCTTCTGCAGTGGAGTTTCGGCTGCGAGTCTCTCGGCATAGCCCTCCTCGGCGTCCGCCGGAGGCAAGACCACTCCCAGCGCCACCGCGTTGACCCGGATCCGCGGCGCCAACTCGCTGGCTGCCACCCGGGTGAAGGTGTCGATCGCTCCCTTGGCCACCGTGTAGCTGAAGCGGGGACCAAGGTAAGGGCGTTCGGTCTTCCAGTCGGTGACGTTGACCACGACTCCTTCCCGGTCCTCCGGCAAGGCGCGAGCGAAGGCCTGGGTAAGGAACACCGGTGCAGTCAGATTGAGGCCGAGTGTCCTTTGCCATTGGTCGAGCGAGACGTCGAGCAGGTGATCGCTGGGAAACCCGGCTGCACTGTTCACCAGTATGTCGACCGGATCAGCCAGCAGGGTCGCAATGGACTCCGGGTCGCTCAGATCTGCTTGCCGGAGTTCCACTCCGGCGCCCAGATCTCTCGCCTCGGAGGCGGTCTCTTCGGCGGATCCGGCCGAGCGGTTGTAGTGCAAGACGAGATCTGCGCCCGCCTGGGCCAGAGCTAGAGCGATGCCCTTGCCGACTCGATGGGCGCCACCGGTGACGAGTGCGCGACGTCCGGAAATGTCCATGCGGAGCAGAGTAACCGGCTCGAAAATGAGAAGTTGACCCCGCAAGAGCGACTACCCTCTGCCCGTGCAGCCGAACCCCGACCCAAAACCCGGCCGCTGGATCCTGCCCGTTGTGATTTTGGCAATGATGGGATTCGCGTACCTCTTCATCAACGCGGCCGAGGACCCGACCCTCAGCTCTACCAGCACGACCAGCGCCTCGGCGGGGTCGACCACCACCACAACCTCAGGGGGCTCAGGCACAACGACGACAACCGTCTTGCCGGCCGACGCCGCCCAGTACAACCTGGACATCACAGCGGCGGGGATTGAGATGGCCGGTATCCAGGAGGAAGTGGTTCAGACCAACTCCGACTGGGAGGCCAGGGCAATTGGATTCTCGGTGGCGGTAGCCGAGTTCACCTCCCAGGATGAGGATGTGCAGAACTGGCGGGCCGGTCTTGACACCATCACAGTGCCCACCTCCCTGCCCCAGTACGTCGACTTCCACGCCATCATGATCACCGCGGCCGACGAGGTCGTCCGTACCTCCGCCCAGATCGTTCCCGGATTGCAGGCACCCGACAGCGGCGAAGCTCGCCGGGCAGCCATCACGGCTTTCAACGACGCGGTCACTGCCTACGGAACCCAGGTGAACACCATCGTTGCCTACCGTCCGGACTCCTCCTGACTGAGCCTTTCCGGCTGTAACACAGAGTTCACACTCAGGAAACCACTTAGCAACCCGTCGCTGCCATAGTGCACCGGATAACCGAATTCGAGGAGATGACGTGCCGTATCGCGCTGAATACATCTGGATAGACGGGTCCGAGCCGACCCAGTTACTCCGTTCAAAGACCAAGGTGCTGCCGGACGGCGCCGAGCTGCCGATCTGGGGCTTTGATGGCTCCAGCACCAACCAGGCACCGGGAAGCGAGTCCGACTGTGTGCTGCGGCCGGTGAGGTCGATTCCCGACCCGATCCGGGGCGGCGACAACGTGCTCGTCCTGTGCGAGGTGTTGAACACCGACATGACCCCCCACGCCTCCAATACCCGGGCCGCCCTCATCGAGGTGGCCGAGCGCTATGCCAGCCACGACTCGTGGTTCGGAATCGAGCAGGAGTACACGTTCTTCAAGGACGGCCGGCCGCTCGGCTGGCCCCAGGGTGGCTTCCCGGCTCCCCAGGGCGGCTACTACTGCGGCATCGGCGACGATGAGGTCTTCGGGCGCGATGTGGTGGAGGAGCACACCAGCGCCTGCATCGAGGCGGGCCTGGAGATCTCGGGCACCAACGCCGAGGTAATGATGGGGCAGTGGGAGTTCCAGATTGGTCCACTGGGACCGGTGGACGTTTCGGATGAGGTCTGGCTGGCCCGCTGGCTGCTCTACCGGATCGGCGAGGACCATCAGGTTTCGGCCACCCTCAACCCCAAGCCCATCCAGGGTGACTGGAACGGAGCCGGAGCTCACACCAACTTCTCCACCAAGGAGATGCGAGAGAGCTACGACCCGATCATCGCCGCGGCCGAGGCGCTGGGAAAGAACCACGATGAGCACATCCGGAACTACGGGGCCGGAGTCGATCAGAGACTCACCGGTCTGCACGAGACTGCTCCCTGGACCGAGTTCTCCTACGGGGTTTCCGACCGGGGGGCCTCGGTTCGAATCCCGTGGCAGGTCAAGGTAGAGGGCAAGGGTTATCTGGAAGACCGGAGGCCGAACGCCAACATGGATCCATACGTGGTGACCCGCCTCATCACCGAGACCGTGTGCAAGGACGCCGAGGGCTAGGCACAGAACAAGACGATTGCGAGGGGGCGGAGTGATCCGTCCCCTCGCCTATTTGGGAAGGTTGGCGTAACGTCAATGGCAATGGACAAACAGGCCGAATACGTGCTGAGCACCGTGGAAGAGCGGGGGATTCGATTCGTTCGCCTCTGGTTCACCGACGTGCTGGGCTTCCTCAAGTCGGTTGCGATCACGCCTGCCGAACTGGAAGGCGTGATGAACGACGGGATGAGCTTCGATGGATCATCCATCGACGGCTTCTCGCGCATCCAGGAAGCCGACATGATCGCCAAGCCCGACCCGACCACCTTTCAGCTGCTGCCATGGCGGCCCGATGAAGGCGGCGTTGCCCGCATCTTCTGCGACATCGTCACCCCGTCCGGTGAGCCTTTCGACGGCGACCCCCGCTGGGCCCTCAAGCGCAACCTGCGCCGCCTCTCCGAACGTGGCTACACGCTGGACATCGCGCCGGAGCTGGAGTTCTACTACTTCCAGGACTCCTCACCGGATCGCACGGTGTTGGACCGGGGCGGCTACTTCGACCTGACTCCCCTCGACGTCGCCCAGGAATATCGCAGGCGCTCAATCGTGGTTCTGGAGCAACTGGGGATCCCGGTGGAGTCGTCTCACCACGAGCAATCCGCCGGACAGCACGAGATCGACCTGCGGGGGGCCGACGCTCTCACTATGGCCGATCAGTTGCTAACGGCCCGTCTCGCCATCAAGGAGGTGGCGATGGAAAACGGCATGTACGCCACCTTCATGCCCAAGCCACTTCAGGAGGCGGCAGGCAGCGCCATGCACTTGCACTTGTCGTTGTTCGAGGGCGAGGTCAACGCTTTCCATGAGCCGAGCGACGGCCTCTCCAAGGTCGGCGAAGCATTCATCGCCGGTTTGCTTGCCCATGCCCGCGAGCTGACCGCTATCACCAACCAGTGGGTGAACTCCTACAAGCTGCTGCATGGCGGCTTCGAAGCCCCCACCTTCGTGACCTGGGCTCACAACAACGATTCTGCCCTGATTCGCGTTCCCACCATCCAGGCTGGGCAGCCTGACCGGACCCGGATCGAGTACCGATCCCCCGACCCGGCCTGCAATCCCTACCTGGCGTTCTCGGCGCTGGTGGCGGCCGGGCTGGCGGGCATCGAGCGTGGCTACGAGCTGCCGGCGGAGACTCTGGAGAACATGGCGGTCACGGAAGCGGATGTCTCAGCCCCGCCGAGCGTCGATCGGCTGCCATCGGGTCTGGATGAGGCTCTCGATGCTCTCGAGTCCTCCGAGCTGATGAAGGACGCGTTGGGCGATCACATCGTTGAGTGGTTCTTGAAGAACAAGCGGGACGAGTGGCGCCGCTACCGTCGCCACGTGTCCCTCTTCGAGGTCGAGGAGAATCTCCCCATCCTGTGATCATGATTGCCGTCATTGCAGCTCGCACCGAGCTGGCCGAAGCCCTCACCGGCATTGGTGTCAGCTCGGTACCGGTGGCCGATGCCACCGAAGTCGCCGACCGCCAGCCGGAGGCCGGGTGGGACGCTCTGATCATCGACATGGGAAACGATCCCTCGCGAGCCGTGGCCGTGGCGCGGCGGGCCAAGGAGTCGATCGGCCTCCCGATCCTGGCCGTGGCCGATCACGCCTCCGACGTGGCAAACGTCTCCGAACTCGATGACTTCGTCCTGGCCCCGGTGAACTCGGAAGAGCTGCGGATCCGCCTGCGCCGGCTCACGTCACCTACCGGTGGGGACACCGAAACGATTCGTTTCAAGGACCTCGAGCTCAACCTCGCCACCTACCAGGCAACCCTGGGTGGGGACCCGGTCGACCTGACTTTCATGGAGTACGAGTTGCTGCGCTTCTTCGTCACCCACCCGACCCGGGCCTGGAGCCGGGCCCAGATCCTGTCGCAGGTGTGGGGATACGACTATTTCGGTGGCTCCCGCACCGTCGACGTCCATGTCCGCCGCTTGAGGGCCAAGCTGGGTGAGGAAAGATCGTCCTGGATCTCCACAGTACGTTCGGTGGGGTATCGGTTCGGCTGAGACGCGGACAGCGGACAGCGGACAGCGGACAGCGGACAGCGGACAGCGGACAGCGGACAGCGGACAGCGGACAGCGGACAGCGGACAGCGGACAGCGGACAGCGGACGATCCCACACTTCTTGCTTACTGCTTCCTGCCTCAAGGTGGAGACGCATCCCGACCTCGCCTTGGGCGAGCCCACCCTTCCCTGAGGGAAGGGAACTAGTGGCGGAATCGGGCAGTATGGGGCGGTGCAGAGACTCGCTGGACTATTCGCCTCGGCTGCTGCCGGCTCGTTCCCGCCGGTGGATGGCGCGGTGGAAGTTGTGCCTGCTCCGGCAGACCTGGATCTGGAAGCTGTGGTCGAGTTCACGGGTCACGGTCTGGTCGCCACTGCCCTGCCGGCAGCGGAAGTGCATGCGCGGGGCTACGACGCCTTCGGGGGGATCGTGTCGCCCGACTTTCTGCGCTGGTTGGCCGGGCCCGGGGGCGAAATCGGCAGCCACGACGCAGTACTCGTGCGATCGGGAACCGGTCGGCCGAATCTCGCGGCGCGGACCAATCTCGATGAGCACCCACGGGTCAAGGCCGCCCGCCGTCGCCGGCGCAACGTCACGGTGTACGGCGACGAGAGCGGACTGATAACGGTCGGACTGGGGTTGGCCGATCGGTGGGAAGTGAGCGTTGAGCTACTCCCCGGAACAGAGTTCGGTACCGGAGCGGGCCGGGCACTGATCTCCGAGGCGGTCGGCCACATACCAGACGCGGAACCCGTCTTCGCCTCGGTAGCTCCCGGCAACGCAGCATCACTCCGTGCCTTCCTTGCCTGTGGGTTCAAGCCAATCGGAGCCGAGGTCATCATCTACCCGGGGCGGTAGCTCAGCGGACAGCGGACAGCGGACAGCGGACAGCGGACAGCGGACAGCGGACAGCGGACAGCGGACAGCGGACAGCGGACAGCGGACAGCGGACAGCGGACAGCGGACAGCGGACAGCGGACCGCGGACAG
>JBPCTX010000322.1:0-2643 GCA_051011455.1 Acidimicrobiia bacterium
AACTGGACTCCGACGTGACCATCGAGGACGTCAACTCGGCCATGGAGGAGGCAGCCGGTGGTGATCTGGAGGGCGTGCTTCAGTACTCGGAGGAGCCGCTGGTTTCGACCGACATCATCGGCAACCCCTATTCGTCAATCTTCGACGCCAACGCCACCCAGGTGATGGACGGCCGCTTTGTCAAGATCGTCACCTGGTACGACAACGAATGGGGCTACTCGAATCGGGTGGTCGATCTGATTGAGCTGGTCGCCAAACAGTTGGCGCCGGCCTAGTAGCTACCAGCTACCAGTCGCCAGTTATCTGTCGGTCGCGGAGGGCGATCGCAGAGGCATGCCTCCGACCTACAGCAGAAACTCGACAGAGAATGCTGGTAGCTGGCAGCTGGTGACTAATTCTTTTCGTGCCACTCGGTCCACAGCTCTTGTAGCGCGAGGCCGAGTCGGATGGGATCGTGCTGAGGCCAGGGGGCGGTGCGGTCGAGGAGATCCCGGAAGGCTGGTTTGACGCCCAGCGCCAGGACGTGCTCCTCATCGCCGGCCACCGACTCGGCACCGGCCGGGAAAGGGGGGCCGCCCTGATGAATCAGAGCGGTGAGCGGAGGCTTCACTCCCCCGAAATCGAGAAGCGAGCCGATGTGATCGGCCGCGCTCAAACCCAACGACTCCCCATCCTGGGTGGTCAGGTTGCATACGTAGACAACGTCGGCGGCCGAGGCGCTGACCGCCTCCGCCAATTCAGGCACCAGCAGAGCGGAGATCACCGAGGTGTACAGGCTGCCGGGGCCGATCACGATCTGGTCGGCGGCCGCGATCACCTCCAGGGCGCGGGGGTTGGCCGACTCCCCGGCCGGAAGCAAGCGGAGCTCTGATATCCGGCCATGGGCAGTGGCGATGGCTGCCTGCCCGTCGACCAGCGTGCCGTCGATAATCGCTTGCAGGTGCAGCGAGCGGCGGGCGTTGGGGATCACGTGCCCGACACAGCCAAGCGCCTCCTCGGCAATGCTGATGGCCGTCTCGAAGTTGCCGAACAGTTCGGACATGGCGGCCAGGATCAGGTTGCCGAGGGAGTGTCCGGCGACATCGGTGCTGTCGAACCTGAACTCGAACATCTCGCTCCATAGGCTGGGCTCGGGACTGAGCGCCAGCAGGCAGCGGCGGATGTCACCCGGCGGGAGAATGTCGAGAGCCGACGTCAGCCGGCCGGACGAGCCACCGTCATCGGCCACCGTCACCACCGCATCGATCCGCGACGCATAGGACTGAATCCCGACCAGCGCTTGAGCCAGTCCGTGGCCGCCCCCGATCGCCACCACCCGCGGCCCGGTCGGGTCGAGCCGGATCACCTCCAGCATCTCAGTTTCGAGTTCGAGCGCGCTCACCGCTCACCGCCCCTTCCAGGTCTCCCGGCTACAAGTTGGTGTCCCGGTGCCGGATCGTCACGTCGTTTGAGTTGGCCTTGAGGCGCTTGCCGAGCTCTTCGGCGATAGCCACCGAGCGGTGGCGCCCCCCGGTACAACCGATCCCTACCCGCAGGTAGGCCTTGCCCTCGTCGACGTAGTGCGGGACCAGGAACTCCAGCAACTCGTCGACACGATTCACGAACTCAACTGCAACCTCGTCGCTGAGCACGTATTCGGCAACCGGTGCGTCGATCCCGGTCAAAGGGCGCAGCGAGGGAACCCAGTGAGGGTTGGGCAGGAACCTCACGTCGAACACGAGGTCCAGATCCCGGGGACTGCCGTGCTTGAAGCCAAACGACGATATCGACACCTTCATCTGCGGGCGGGGCGAGGGCGCCTCGAAGGCATCCTGCAAGCGGCGCCGCAGGTCGTGCACGCTCAGCTCGCTTGTATCGATCAGCACGTCTGCATTGCCCCTGACGTCGGAGAGCAGCTTGCGCTCCTCGGAGATCGACTCCTCGAGGGTGTCGGCAGCAACCGGATGAGGGCGCCGGTTCTCCTGGTATCGCTTGACCAACTCCCGGTCGTCGGCGTCGAGAAACACTGTCAGAGTTCGAATCCCGTCCCTCTCCAATCGGAGGATCTCCTCCTCGAGCTGCGAGAAGGTGAGGACCCCGGACCGGGAATCGACCGCTACCGCCAGGCGGGCCCGGGCCACGTCCGCCAGGTCGGCCATCTCGGCGGCCTCTCCGATCAACTTGGGAGGAAGATTGTCGATCACGAAGAAACCGAGGTCTTCGAGCACCTTGGCGGCCGTCGAACGACCGGCACCGGCCATGCCGGTCACCACAACGACAAAAGGCTGTTCAGCCATCGCTCCCCTCCAATCTCAGAATCCGGACACCGCCGGTCATGGCTCTTCGCGTCTACTCACCGAGGCCGTTCCCGCTCCTGCCAGCCCGTGCAGCGCCCCGTAGACGCTCTGGGCCACATTACGCGGCACCACCTCCTCGATCTGATCAATCGAGGCCTCACGCAGCCGCTTGAGAGACCCGAACGAACGCAGCAGCGCCTTCTTGCGACTCGGCCCGACCCCCGGCACATCATCCAGGATCGAGTCAACCATCCGCTTGCCGCGCAGTTTGCGGTGATAGGTGATGGCAAACCGATGCGCCTCGTCACGAACCCGCTGCAGCAGGTAGAGGGCCTCCTCTCCCCGGGGAATGCGAACCGTCTCGGCC
>JBPCTX010000323.1:0-7224 GCA_051011455.1 Acidimicrobiia bacterium
GTCTGCCTCCCACCGCGACGTGCTGCCTTCGATGTCGGTGAAGAGGAACGTGAGCGTCTGGCCTGCTGGTGGACTCAAGGATCACCTCCCGGCTGCACCCTACGCAGCGACGACACTCTCCGGCTACTCCCCGAGCCGGCTGACCTGGACGCTGCGGACGTAGTCGATGATCGAGACGATCTCGGCCTCCTCGAGCTGGGTGCCGAAGGAGGGCATGTAGCCGCCGCGGCCCCGTTTGATGATCTCGCTCATCACGTCGTCGTCCAGTCCGGTTTTGGACGAGAGGGACGGAGCCTGCGGGCCGCCGGGAGCACGACCACCGTCCAGGTCTGACCCATGACAGCGGGCACAGTTGGCTTCGAACAAGTCCTGGCCGGCCGCCACCGACGCCGGATCACGCACTTTGGTCACGTCGGTCGAGGTTCCGCCCCCGCAGGCGGTCAGGATCAGCGCACACAGCGCGACTGCGCCGGTCAACCGTCTCATCGGGAGCCGGTGCGGTTGGCGAGGGCTTTGCCCATCCGATCCACCCCGGCCACCACCGCTTCTGTGACTTCGCTGGAGAAGACGAGGCGCAGGAACCCGGGTTCGCCGATGTGGCAGTCGGCTCCCGGAGTCAGGTTCACGTTGACCTCGTCCAGCAGCCAGCGCCACAGGTCATGCTCGGCTTCCCAGGTCACCTCGGGCAGGAAACGGCGCACGTCGCACAGGAAGAAGAAGCCGGCCTGGGCCGGGAGGTAGGGGATGGAGGCCGCGTCGAGGGCGGCGGTCACCGCCGAGTAAGCGGCTCCCAACCGTCTCCGGTTCTCGGCCACAAAGCCATCGACCCAGGCCGGATCGGAGATCAACCCTTCCAGCAGGAATTGGGTATCACCCGACACGGCCGCCCAGTAGGCCAGACCGTCGATCGCCTGCACGACGGCCTCGTTCTCCGAGACCAGCACCCCGCAGCGGAGGCCCGAGGCGGCGAAGTCCTTACTGAATGCCCAGATGATGTGCCGCTTGTCTCCCAGTGCCGGTCGCAATGCGGCGCCGCTCACGAAATCGACGTCTCCATAGACCGAGAGAGCGAACAGCTCGTCCAGCACCAGATGGATTTCACGGCGCTCGGCCCAGGCGATGATCTCCTCAATCTGGTCCGAGCTGTAGACGGTGCCGAGGGGATTGTTGGGACTTGTGAAGAGCAGCGCTCGCACCGGCCGATCGGCGTCGTCCACCGCCGCATCCAGCAGGTCGGTTGTGAGACGGAACCCGGTCTCGCTGCCGGTGTGGACGGGGATGATGGTCAGCTCGTCGCGGGTCTGAAGGTCCATCCAGAAGCCCGAGTAACTGGGAGTGGGGACCAGGATGCCGTCCCCCGGATCGGCCAGCACGTAGAAGAGCATTTCCAGCACAGTGCCGCTGCCGGCCAGAGTGACGACCTGCTCGGGAGACACCGGCCGTTCCAGGACCGAGCGCTCCAGGAACCGGGCCAGAGACTCCCGGAAGGACTGTGACCCGGTCATGTTGTCGTACTCGGCGACCCGGGCGGGGACATCCCGGCATTCGGCCATTCGGGCTCCCAACAGGTCCCAGGCCAGCTTGTTCTCGGCAATGCACATCGAGACGTATCCGGTCGGGTTGGTGTCCGGATCCCAGCGGTCATCGAGCCGGGAGAAGTGTTCGTCGATGTAGGCCGGCATTGGCCGTTCGGTGATCAGGCGCTCCCCCCGCCGGGAGAGGCAGGGAGTGTCGACGGGGGTCTCGGCTGGTTGGCTCACGAGACCGGATTGTACGGCCGGAGGAACGATCAAGACGCGTTCGGCGTTGGCTCAGGCATGAAGCAACTCCTTCTCCTGCTGGCACTGCTGGCACTGCTGGCCGGAGCCTGCAGCAACTCGGTGGTCGACACGACGGCCGATGCAGAGCCCACCACCAGCCTCCCCACCACCAGCGTCCCCACCGCCAGCCTCCCCACTGGCTCGACCACCTCCGTCCCGCCGGTGGTCAATCGGGCCGAGATTGCAGCTGCTCTGGCTGAGATCGGTCCGGTGACAACAGTCGAGCAGTCGGCGGCGGTGGTGGCGGTGGTCGGGTCGGGAGCTGACACCGATTTTGTGCCATACGCCTATGACGTGGCGCGGTTGTCCGGTGCAGATGTCTTCCAGGAGGCAATGGAGACGATCGGGCGACTCACCGGCGAGGAAGCTCCGGCCGACGATCTCCGCACCCAATCGCTGTTCTACGGCAACTGGATCATGCGCAACGATCCTGATCCCGGCCCTGACTACATCGAATGGAAGGCTGCTCTGTTCGGGCTCATCGACCAGGACTTCACACCGCTCATTGCCTCGGTGGATGACGCCATCACTGCCGCCCGGCTGCAGTGGGGTGGCGTGCTGCGGGCCGGGATCCCCGAACTGAATGACGCTGAGACGATCTCGGTGGCCGAAGCCGATTACATGGAGGACGATGAGGTGGTTTTCGGAGTCGTGGTCAACGGCGAGGCCCGGGCCTATCCGGTCCGGATCCTTGGGCATCATGAACTGGCCAACGACACCCTGGGAGGAGTGCCGGTATCGCTCGTCTACTGCACCCTGTGTCGCACCCCTGTCTTCTACAGCCGGGAGGTGGCGGGACGGGTGTTGGAGTTTGAGACCTCGGGGCTGTTGCACAACTCGAACAAGGTCATGGTCGATCGTGAGACCGACACACTCTGGAACCAGCTGACCGGAGAGGCCTTTGCCGGGCCGCTCACGGGAGAGACCCTCGAGATTCTCCCGATGACGGTCACCACCTGGGCGGATTGGATTGCAGCGCATCCCGAGACCGACGTACAAAAGGTCCCGACCCTGGACGTCGACCCTGCCCTGGCCGATCTCAACCCCACCGGCGGCTACTCCTACCAACCCGGCGATGCCTATGCCGATTACTACGCCAGTAGCGAGCTCTGGTTCCCCTCCTTCGAGGTGCCCGGCCACTTCGCAGAGAAGGACGAGGTAGTGACCCTGGATTACCGGGGGAGCAGGCTGGCCGTCGGCCTGGAGGCGCTGCTGGAGGCAGGCGGGTTGGTCGCAACGGTGGCCGACCGACCGGTGGTGTTCGTGGCGTCCGGCAACGGAGCCCGCGTCTTCGAGGGAATCGAAGGCCTCGCACTTGTCGAAGGCAGCGTTCGGTTCGAAGGCGAGGCGGTGACGGTGGGGGAGGATGCCTTGACCCTCCCTGATGGGACAGAGCTACCCCGATTGGTCTCCGGCCAGTCCTTCTGGTTCGCCTGGTACGGCAACTACCCCGACACCACCTGGTGGCCCCAGAACTGAGCGGTCTCGTCCTCCCCCTTGTCTCCCCTCCCGCCTAGCGGGAGAGGTTGGGGGAGGGCTGGGCAACCCGCAGGGTTGCTAGCGCGTTCCTGTGCTCTCATAGCGATAAAACGTCCAGCTCCAGCCCACGCGAAAACGCGCCCCGAAGGGCGCGCCTCGCAAATGAACCCGTGCAGGCTCAGTCGCCGCCGAGGAGGCCGCCGAGCTTGTCGGTGATTCCACCGAGCAAGTCGCCGCCGCCGTCATCGCCGCCACCGTCGTCATCGCCATCGTCTTCAACGAACTTCACAACCTGAGACGCGATCGGCTCGGGCAGCTTGTCCTTCATGAAGTCGACGACCGCTTCGATTGCCGAGCGGGCCTGATCTGCCGAAATGCCGGCCTTTTCCTGTACGAGCTCGAGCAACTTATCCATGGAGCCTCCTTCAAAAGCGTGAACCTTCTGAGGTTAGGGCCGCCGGTAGAAGTGGAAACCGGTCAGCTGGCCCGTCGCAGCTCGCCCTCGCGGAGCCCGCGGTCGAAGGGAAGGGTGACGAGGAGGCTGGTGGGCCGGTACGGACCATCGGTGCCGAGCAGATCGGATACCAGGACACCCCTTACCAGGTCGTGGTTGCAGTGGTCTTCGCAACGCCGGTAAGGGTCGTCGATGTGATCGAACTCGTATTCCATGTCCGATGTATCGGCAGGCGGTCCGGCCCGACCTTAGGAAAACGCCGCTCAGTCCCAGCCCAACTCGTGGAGCCGGTCGTCGTCGATGCCCAGGTGATGGGCGATCTCGTGCAGGACGGTGGCGCGGATTTCCTGTTCCAGCTCAGACTCCGACAGTCCGAGGCTGAGGTGGGGGCGGCGGAAGATCACGATCCGGTCCGGGAGCGCCATCGTGTACTCGAAGCCGCGGTCGTGCAGCGAGATCCCCTCGTAGATGCCGAGGATGCCCTCGCCACGGGGGTCCTGCTCCCGGGTGGCGTGATCTTCAACCACAACCACAACGTTCTCAAGGGCGTCGAGCACCCATTCGGGCAGGTGCTCGAGGGCCCGGTCGACGACGGTTTCGAAAGCGCGGCGGTCCATGGTCACCAGCCTATGAGTAGCGTGGGCGCATGCGAGACATGGTCGGCGCCTGGGTCCTCAAATACGTTCAGGTCTGGACCAGCAATGATCCTGCCGCCATCGGCGCCCTCTTCACTGGCGACGCCCGCTATTTCCGGGCGCCGTTCAGCAAGCCGTGGGAGGGGCGGGAGGCGATTGTTGACGGCTGGATCCGAAACCAGGACGAGCCCGGCACCTGGGATTACCGCTTCGAGATCCTCGGCGTCGAGGACGGCGTTGGCTTCGTGCAGGGATGGACCGAGTACCGGGAAGAGGGCAAGAACTACGCCAATCTGTGGGTGATCCGCCTCAATCCGGCCGGGGAGTGCACCGAGTTCACCGAGTGGCACATGACCCGGCCCGACTCAGCCGCTTGACCGAGTCCGCGTCGGCTCGGTGACCGTCAGCGCCGCTAGTCCCACCACTACCGGTATGACGGCGAGCAACGTCGCCGCGTCGGTATAGCCGCCGCTCCAGTTGCGAATCAGGGAGAGCGTGACGGGCCCGAGAGCGGTGGCACCAACCGTGACGAACGTGGATACTCCCTGGATCGCCCCGATGTTGGTGAGTCCGAACCAGCGGGGGAGAACAGTGGCCGCCATCGGGCGCTGGGCCCCTCCGGCCGCTCCCAGGGTTACGGCGTAGAGCACAACCTGCCAGCCCGGCTCGACAACGTTGACCAGTAGCAGGGCTGCTGTCAGTAGGGCCATGGCGATGGCAAGCAGGGAGCGAACCTGGATCCGGTCGGCGAGGGCACCCACTATGAGGCCGGCAACAATGGCGCCGCCCACCTGGGGGAGGAACATCGTTGCCGCTTCGGTAGAGGTGAGTCCCGCTTCACCCAGAATCGAGATCTGATGAAAGTTGAGAGCGGTGGCGAGCAGGCTGGTGGTAGCGACGGTGGCCGTGAGCAGCCAGAACCGGGCCTCGCCCATCGCTTCCCGGCGCGAGTGTGAACTGGTGTCGGCCTGGGTGGCGTGGGTCTCGGTGCCGGCGTCGCCGTCGGCGTACTGGCCCACATCGGACGGCCGATCGACGATTCCGAACCATCCGATCGGGACCACAATCAGCCACACTGCGGCCGCGGCCAGCAGCCAGGCGGTGCGCCAACTGTAAGCCTCGATGGCCAGGTTGAGCAGCACCGGTGTCAGGCTCATCAGGGCGCTGACCGCGGTCATCATCACCCCGAACACGGTTCCTCGCCTCCGCTCGAACCAGTGGGTGACCGTCACAGTGCTGACCAGGCTGAGAGATCCCTGACCGAGCCACCGGATCAGGGTGAAGCCGATGGCGAGCGTGATGAATCCCTGAACTCCGCTCATCACAGTGAGCCCGACTCCGAGGGCCAGGCCGACTGCGGTCATAGCTTTCCGGGTTCCAATCCGATCCACCCACCGGCCGACCGACGGTAGGGCGAGAGCCGCCAGCAGGGTGCCGACGAGATAGGCGGTCGACACCTGGGAACGGGTCAAGTCGAGTGCCTCGATGATGGGATCGACGAAGACCGACACCCCGATGGTCTGGCCGGGCCCTGTCATGGCGGCGGTGATGGTGGCGAGCACCACGATCCGCCACCCGACGAAGCGGCGACGCACGGGGGCCTGGGGCGGGGTTGGCTGAGTCATGGGGTCCTGGTTCGGGCCGGGCAACTCTACGCCACCGGCTGATGGAGGATCGTGTCACCCGCAGCGAGAATTGGTTCGTCTGTATGGTCGAGACCTCTGGGAGGATCATGACCAATCGTCGGTATGTGTGCGGGGCAGCCGTTGCCGTCCTGGCCGTGATGCTGGCGGCCTGCGGGGGCGACGACGGGGCGAAGGCGACTACCTCGACGGCAGCACCTGCCACCACAACCACCACCACCATCGCCCCGGTGATCTTCGCTCCGCAGCCGGGCAACGGAACTCCGGTTGTGGTCGACTACAACCCCACCACCTCCGACGTAGCGGCGCTCCTGTTCATCTTGCAGCACGAGGCGGTGCGGGTAGACGCCATCACGATCCCCGGCACCGGTGAGTCGCATTGTGAGTCGGCCGTCTCCAACACCCTTGGGCTATTGGCGCTGGTTGGCAAGGAGGGAGTCCCGGTGGCGTGCGGATCCGACCGGCCCATCGCCGGCAGCAACGATTGGCCGGCCGACTGGCGGACGGCGGCAGATGAGCTGCCTGGTCTCACCCTCCCCTCCGTCGGTCAGGAGTCGTCGCTGAACGGCCCCGAACTGCTGGTGGCCGCCGTTACCCAATCCGCTGAGCCGGTCAAGCTGCTGACCCTGGGCCCTTTGACCAATGTGGCCGAAGCCATCAGCCTCGAACCCGGGCTGGTCGCCAATCTCGACACGGTGTATGTGATGGGAGGGGCGGTGGAGGCCGCCGGCAATGTGTTCGCAAATGAGTTCGCCGAATGGAACGTGTGGATCGATCCTGCGGCTGCGCAGGTGCTCATCGAATCCGGGGCCCCGATCGTGCTGGTCCCATTCGACGCCACCAACGATGTTCCGGTGACTCCCGCCGGGGTCGGCCGTCTCGGGGAGGATCGAAGCACGCCGGCAGCCAACGCCGTCTTCGACCTCTTCAACTCCAGTCCCGGCGTGCTCGAGGGTGGTTTCTACTTCTGGGATGAGCTGGCCGCCGCCGTGCTCACCGATCACAGCTACGTGACGCTGGCTGATGCCACCGTGACTGTGGTGGCCGACGGTCCGGAGGAAGGATGGACCAAGCCGGTTCCCGACGGTGTAGTGGTGCAGGTCGCCATCGGGGCCGACTCTTTCCGCCTGGAGCGCGATCTAATCAGCGTTCTCAACGGCGAAGGACCGCTCGAGGCGGTGGCCGCCGACCCG
>JBPCTX010000324.1:0-10686 GCA_051011455.1 Acidimicrobiia bacterium
TGGGCAAAGACGAGTTCTGGGTGAGTTCTCTAGTCGGCCTGCAAGCCCAGGACCGGAGCGGCTCGCAACTGGGCATCGTCTCTGGCGTCGTAACCACCGAATCTCAAGACCGGCTGGTGGTGGACACAGGCCACAGCCAAGTAGAAGTCCCGTTCGTCCCCGAACTAGTTCCGGAAGTCTTGGACACGCACGTTGTCCTGGATCCCCCCGAAGGCCTTTTCGAGCAACCCTGAGCGAGAGACTCTGGTTCTGGCCGATAGCCGATAGCCGACAGCCGGTGGCCGAGTACCTAGCCCTCGTCTCTCCAGTCGAGCCATTCCTGGACGGGCGCCAGGTCGTAATTCGGGCCGTCGAGCTCGAGCGTGATCTCATCCAGGTGGGTGAGCTGGGGCCCCGGGCTGACCTTCTTCCAATCCACCCCGGCCGACCGGCGGATGGTGGACGGGTCGCGGCCGACCTTGGCGCACCACTCGTTGAGCACGTTGTTCTTGTGAGGGAACTTCTCGGGATGCCAGAAGTAATGCCAGGTGTCGGCGTACTCGGCCGCCATGCGAAGGGTCTTCTTCTCCCCGCCGCCTCCGATCATGATCGGCATGGGTCCCACCGGACCCGGGTTGAGTTTGGCCAAGCGCTCTTTGATGATGGGAAGGTCGCGGTCCAGGTTGTCGAGCCGCCAACCGGCGGTTCCGAACTCGTACCCGTACTCCTCGTAGTCGCGCTCGAACCAGCCCGATCCGATGCCGAGGATGACCCGGCCGTTCGAGATGTGATCAACGGTGCGGGCCATGTCGGCCAGTAGCTGAGGGTTCCGGTAGGAGTTGCAGGTGACGAGCGGTCCGATCTTGTCTCGCTCGGTCACTTCCGCCCAGGAGGCCAGCATGGTCCAGCACTCGAAGTGGGCTCCGTCGGGCTCGCCGAACAGCGGGAAGAAGTGATCCAAGTTGTAGGCGATGTCGATCCCCATCTCTTCCGCCTTGACAACCTGGCGGCGGATGGTGTCGTAGTCGGAGTGCTCCGGCGCGAACTGAACGGCGATTTCAGGCATGGACTGTGACCTCCCACAAGCGGATGGGCCACGAACCTAGTGCGGTTCTGGGTGCTATCTCAGTCGGCCCGGCCGATGTTGATGTTGCCCGACACGCTCTTGGCGCGGACATCGATCTCGCGCCCTCCGGAGGGAGCTGGCGAGTCGGTGGGGGAGGGGAGGTCGACCCGTCCGCTCAGGGTACGGATGTCCAACTCGACCCGGCGCCCTGAGGGAATGCGGAGGTCGAGGCGGCCCGAGACGCTCTTGGCGATGAGGGTGTCGCCTTCAAAGCGCTTGACCAGCACGTTGCCGGAGGCGGTCTTGACGTTGAGCCCGCCCGACATCGTTCCCAGGTCGATGCTGCCCGAGGCGGTTGCCACCGAGCAGTCCTCGGCGGCTTCAGCGATCTTGACGTCGCCCGAGGCTGAAACCACCCGGGTGTCGCCGCCGGCGCGGCGGATGGCGACATCGCCCGAGGCCATCTTCACCTCGACGCGCCCGGAGGCTTCTTCGATGTCCACGTCGCCTGAAGCGGAGCGGGCGGTTATGTCGCCAACCGGGCCTCGTACGTCGACGTTGCCGGAGGCCACGCCGGTGCTGATGTCGGTGCCGGCCGGAACCTCAAGCCGGATGCGATAGGAGCCCCGCAGGCGGCCTTCTTCTCCGATCTGGATGTGATCGCGGAACTGCTCGACGGGGAGCTTGTCAGGGTTCGAGGCGCTGATCGACACGTTGACGGTGCCGGCCGCGCCCTCGTCGACGTGAATGTGGCCCGAGGCGATGCGGACTTCCACGTCGGGGTGGGATCCGACCTCAAAGGAAAGGATGCGCTCTCTCATAGGTCGATGCTCGTTCTTACCCGGTTGCCGCGGCCACTCTTGGACGGCTTGGTCTTGGAGGCCAGAGTGTTGACCACATAGCTGTTGACCGAGTCGCCGGTGTCGAGAGCGGCGTTCTCCAGCAGGAGTTTGAGGTTTTCGGGGAGTCGCAGAGTGAGGCGGGCTTCGTTGCCTCCGGCAGTTATCTCGACGTCGGCCTCACGCTGCTGCACTTGCAGCTGGGGCTCGCCGTCGGTGATGACCAGGCTGACCCTGTAGTCGGGGAGCTGGGCGCCAACTTCGAGCGCAGCTTGCTCGGCCAGGGTGGTTCCGGCCTGACGCAGGGCAGGCTCGAGAACGGCGATGAGGGCTGACGCAGCTTCGGTCACATCTGGATCATCGGCGGTCAGTTCCAGCTGACGGTGCACGGCTGCTTCTAGTTCGGTGAAGACGGTGGAGATGTCCATTAGGAGCGGGTGTCAGTCTTCTCGATGATGCTGCGCCTGGTGCGCCGGGTGTAGCGCTCTGCGGTGATTGCTTGGGTGAATCGATGGTCTGCGTACATGAGGTCCCCCTGGGGCTCTGCTAGTTGCGGGTGTCTGAGTGGCGGGTCGGGAATCGGTGGCTTGAGATTGCTTTGGTGGCTGTGTGGGTGGTGAACATTTGTGGGCTCCTGTCGCATGACTTCGGTATGACTTCTTTCTGATGTCACTATGATGTCACACTGACATCGGGTTGTCAACCCCCTTTCTTGAGTTTCTTTTTCAGTCCGTTTTCAGGCCTTGCCGGCGGCCCCCGGTAGCCTGGCTCCTCAATGGCCCACCCCTCACCAGATCCCGCCCTGGCGCTCGAATACCTGACCGGTGTCCGTGACCCCCAGCCCCTGTTCGCCGAGGCATCCCGGATGCGGGATGAGGCCAAGGGTCGAACAGTCACCTACTCCCGCAAGGTCTTCATTCCGCTCACAACTCTGTGCAACGACACCTGCACCTACTGCACGTTTGCCAAGCCACCGGGGGCGGGCGGGGAGTTCATGGAGCCCGAAGAGGTGATGGCGGTCATCCGGCTGGGGGAGCAGCACGATTGCACGGAAGCCCTCTTCACCCTCGGCGACCGGCCCGAGGAACGGTGGCAGGAAGCCCGGGAGTTTCTGGCCGGCCGGGGTCACACGACGACGCTGCAATACGTCCAGGAGATGACCGAACTAGTGGCGAACGAGACCTCGCTGTTCCCACACGCCAACCCCGGCCTGCTGAGCGATGAAGCTCTACTGGCGCTGCGCCCCTCCAATCCCTCAATGGGAATGATGCTCGAGAACATCTCGCCCCGACTCATGGAACCGGGCATGCCGCACCACGGAGCTCCCGACAAGGAGCCGGGCTTGCGGGTCGCCACCATCGAAGCCGCCGGCCGCACCCGGGTTCCGTTCACCACCGGCGTGCTGGTAGGCATCGGTGAAGAGCCCGATGAGGTGGTGGACAGTCTGTTCGTCCTGGCCGACCTGCACGAGACCTGGGGCCACGTCCAGGAGATCATCGTCCAGAACTTCCGGGCTAAGGCCGACACCCGCATGCGTCGCTCGGCCGAGCCCACGGTGCATTACTTCTCCCGTGCGGTGGCGGTTGCCCGTTGGATCATGGGCCCGGAGATGAACGTGCAGGTTCCACCCAACCTGACCGAGCGCTACGAGATCTACCTCGAGGCCGGGATCAACGACTGGGGCGGCGTGTCACCGCTCACCATTGACTGGGTCAACCCCGAGCAGCCCTGGCCCCACCTCGAAGAGCTGGAGGCCCGGACCGGAGCCGCCGGCTTCAGTCTCAAGCCCCGGCTACCCGTCTACCCCGAATACATGACCGAGGACTGGCTGGATCCCCGCATGGTGGCCAAGGTGCGGCAGGCAGCGGACGGGGAGGGATACGCTTTGGCTCCCCGTCGGGGAGAGATGGAGAAGATGACGTGACGATCACGTTCTGCCAGGTGCGGCCTGCCGCCGATGAGATCAGCGAGATCTGGGCTGCCACCCGCCGTAACGAAGGCACCCTGGTTGCCGAGCTTCCCTCTCTGGACCAGGCCAGGCGCTCGGCGCTGCTGGCAGGCGGACTGCTCCCGGTTTCCGGATCGGCCGACCTCGACGATCCCGACCCGGTTGCCTGGGTAGTCGATCCGGCCGCCGCTCTCGATCTGGCCAAGGCCGGCATCGACGGATGGCGGCTGACGGTGCGCAACGATGGCCCTACCGAGCAGGTGCTCGATGCCGTCACACGCAGCCGGGCCTCTTTCCTCCGGACCGGACGCAGCCGAGTAGCCGAAGCCGCCGAGTTGGCTGCCTTCCCGTCCGTGTCGACCAGGGTTTCGGTCTTCGTCGACAGTGTGGAAGAGGCCCTCGCTGCCGTCAAAGCCGGAGCCACCGATCTGATGCTGCGGGGTTGGGATGGTGAGTCGATTGGCGACCTGCGGGAAGCAGTGACCCCCGTCCCGTTGCTGGAGCGGACCGCCCTCGCTCCCGGTATCGATCTGGACCACATCCGGGATGCCCTGGATGCCGAACTGTTCACCGCCTACCTGCAGCAGGTGGACGGCAGTGGCGCAGCCCGTCCCCGGTATGACTGGGCCCCCGGCAAACCGACCGATGCGCCGGTGCCGGCCGGCCGGTTGTCGCTCGAGTGGGAGGACCCTTTCTGGGTCGGTAGCGGGCAATTGCCCGGCATCGACCATGTCGACCCTCTGTTGCGGGGGATCCTCACCCGCTCCTTGGCGGGCACAGCTCCCACCCGCGACGAGATCGAGCGACTGTTTCGCTCCCGCGGCGAGGAAGTCGAGGCGGTGGCGGCGGTGGCCGACGAGTTGCGCCAGCGCCGCAACGGGGACGTGGTGACCTATGTGGTCAACCGCAACATCAACTACACCAACCAGTGCTACTTCCGCTGCGGTTTCTGTGCTTTCTCCAAAGGTCCCAAGTCGCTCAACCTGCGAGGCGACCCCTATCTACTGAGCCTGGACGAGGTGGTTGAGCGCACCCGGGAGGCGTGGGAGCGGGGAGCCACCGAGGTGACGCTGCAGGGGGGCATCCACCCCGACTTCACCGGCGACTTCTACGTTCATGTCACCGAGTTGATCAAGGCGGCCGTGCCCGAGATGCATGTCCACGGGTTCACCCCGCTCGAGGTCTGGCAGGGAGCGGAGACCACCGGGGCCACGGTGCCTGAGTTTCTGGCCCGGCTCAAGACGGCCGGCTTGGGGACACTGCCGGGCACCGCCGCCGAAATCCTCGACGACGACGTGCGGCGCTACCTATGCCCCGACAAGATCGGCACTGCCGAGTGGGCCTACGTCATGATCACCGCCCACGAGATGGGGCTGCGGTCCACCTCCACCATCATGTTCGGCCACATCGACGGGCCGGCGTCGTGGGCCAACCACCTGGAGGTGTTGCGAGACATACAACGCCGCACCGGCGGCATCACCGAGTTCGTGCCGCTTCCGTTCGTCCACATGGGTGCGCCCATCTATTTGCGGGGCCGGTCCCGTCCCGGGCCCACCTGGGATGAGGTGGTGCTGATCCACGCCGTGGCCCGGATCGCTCTCGACGGGCTGATCGACAACATCCAGGCCTCCTGGGTCAAGCTGGGGCTGGAAGGCGGGCGTCGCTTGCTCGATGCCGGCTGCAACGACATGGGCGGGACTCTGATGGACGAGAACATCTCGCGAGCGGCGGGAGCCGAGCACGGCCAACTGGCCACTCCGGCCGAACTGGAAGCCGCCATCCGAACTGCCGGGCGCACCCCGGCGCGACGCAACACCGTCTACGAGATACTCGAACCGTCCGAGACCAGCTGAGGGCGGGCTAGCCGGCGGTCCGGAGGGTGACTGCGGTGCCGGTGGCGGTGACGATCAGACACTCGCCCACCGGGGTGTAGTCGAGGTTGACTCCGATTACGGCGTGGGCGCCGCGGGCAACGGCCTCACGCACCATTGCCTCCTGGGCTCGCCGGCGATCATCGGCCAGCTCCTGTCGCAGCGAATCGGCCCCGGCCCGGGATCGCAGCAGCGTCCCAAAGCGGGCCTCGTCGAGTGCGCAGGCCGACTCGCCGGTGACCATTCCCAGATTGGTGTCGATCTCCCAATTGGGGACGGCGGTGGTGGTGGTGACGATGGGCCGCCACACCTTGGTCCCATCTTCCTCTCGCACCCATCCCTGGACGGACTCGCGCCACAGGTCGCCCCATTCGGGAGCGGGATGATCCTCCACCGGTGCAGGCGCTTCTGTCTCAGCGGGCGGGGGCTCGATCATGATCCAGTCGGGCGGAGGCGAGACGGGCCGGGCAGGGGGAGAGGGGTCTTCGGTTGCCGGGGGAGCCTCGACCGGTGGAGCCTGCGGCGCCACTGTCTCGACCGCGGGACGGATGTCGACCACGATGGCTGCTTCCTCGGCGAGTGCCTCTTCGGCCTCGACCGGGGGAACCTGGTGCTCGTCATCCAGGCTGCGGCGGGCGGCGGCCAGCGCTTTCAGCAGCGGGCGCACATTGTCCTCTACCGGCTGATCACGCCTCTTGGTGGTCCAGAAATCTTCCACCCTGCCCTCTTGTGTCATGGCTCCCCTGCGACCTCCAGCTGAGGTCAGGATAACCTGTACCGGTGAAATTCTCGGTGATCACCATGTTTCCCGAGTTCTTCGAATCTCCGCTCGAAGTCAGCCTGGTAGGGCGTGCACGGAAGGCGGGGCTCGTCGACGTGGACGTGGTGGCGCTCCGCCAGTACGGGCTGGGGCGCCATCAGAAACTGGACGGCGCTCCCTTCGGGGGCGGGGCCGGCCTGGTCATGCGGGTCGAGCCGCTGGCGGGTGCCCTCGAGCCGGTCAAGTCCAGCCACAAAGTGTTGCTGTCGGCAGCCGGCCATCGACTGACTCAGGACACCCTTGATCGCCTGGCCGGGATGGATCATGTCACCCTGGTGTGCGGGCGCTACGAAGGCGTGGACGAACGGGCCGCCGAGCACCTGATGGACGAGGAGGTCTCGCTGGGTGACTACGTATTGCTGGGGGGAGAAGTCGGTGCGCTGGCCATCATCGAAGGGGTAGTGCGGTTGCTGCCAGGGGTAGTTGGGAACCCCGAGTCGGTGGTCAACGAGTCGTTTCGCGACGGGTTGGTGGAGGAGCCGCAGTACACCCGGCCGGCCGTCTTCCAGGACTGGGAGGTGCCCGAGGTGCTTCTATCGGGCGATCATGGACGCGTGGCGGAGTGGCGGCAGGCCGAACGCGAGCGCCGGACCAGGGAACGCCGACCGGATCTGTGGAAGGAACTAGCGATAGAGGAGGACCCGGAGTAGAGTTCCGCCGTCCGGCAACCGGCCGGGCTTTCTTTCGCGGAGATTCCAATGGGCATCATCGAAGACCTCGAGAACGATTATCTGCGGGACGACCTCCCCGAGTTCAGCCCCGGTGACAACATCAAGGTCCACGTGCGCGTGGTCGAGGGCGGCCGCGAGCGTATCCAGATCTTCGAGGGTGTCGTCATCGCCCGCAGCGGCGCCGGTGTGCGGGAGACCTTCACCGTTCGCAAAGTCGCCTTCGGAGTTGGGGTGGAGCGGATCTTCCCGGTGCATGCTCCGATCATCTCAAGCGTGGAAGTCGTACGGAAGGGCGCCGTTAGGCGGGCCAAGCTCTACTACCTGCGGGACCGGGTCGGCAAGGCAACACGGATCAAAGAGAAGCGCTGACCGGTCAAGGAGACGGACTCCGGTTCCGATACTCTCAGGACCCAATTGTCAACTCTGACTAGCGTTTCTCCATGACCTCAGACCCCATTCCGGAAGAGCAGCTTCCGCCGCGGTTTGAACCACTTGTCGGTGGTTCTGATCCTGAGGTGCAGCGCTTGGAAGCTTTGAAGCGCACGCTCGGTGAGGGCATCCCCCCTGCCTCGCCGCCCCCAGCCCCCCCTTACCGTCCTGAGCCTTCGCCCGAAGTGTCGCAGTCACCGGACCCGATCGTCTCCGAGATGCCGGAGGAGGATGAGGAAGAGGAGCTGGACAGGAGAGCCCGGCGCAAGCAAAAGCGCAAGAATCGGTCGTTCTGGCAGGAGCTGCCGATCCTGATTCTGGTGGCGCTGATCGTCGCCATCGTCATCAAGACATTCTTCTTCCAGGCCTTCTACATCCCCTCGGGGTCGATGATCCCCACCCTGCAGATCAACGACCGGGTGCTGGTCAACAAGATGTCCTATCGCTTCGGGGCGGTTGAGCGCGGCGACATCCTGGTGTTCGACTCGCCCGAGGCCATCGACATTGAGCGCTCCTTCGCCTCCCGGGTTGCACGCTCAATCGGTGAAGCGACCGGGCTCACCTCCCCAGACACGGTATTGATCAAGCGGGTAATCGGCTTGCCGGGTGAAACCGTCGAGGTCCGGGACAACCAGGTCTATGTGAACGGCAGGCCAATTGCCGAGCCCTATTTGCCCGACGGCATAGCCATGCGGGACTACGAGGAACTGGTCATTCCCGCCGACCATGTCTTCATGATGGGCGACAACCGCAACCAGAGTCGTGACAGCCGCGTGTTCGGCCCGATTCCCCGTGAGGACATCGTCGGTCGAGCCTTTGTCACTGTGTGGCCGCCGGGTGCCTGGGGCGGGCTGTAGCTCCGTGTCGCAGGCTCGGCGTATAAGTGGAGTCGGCAACCACTCATTGGCGCCGGTCCGGTCTAACGTGGCCGCTACCGGAGACAGGAGAGTCGGGTGAACGAGGAAGATCTCGAACGATACGAAACTGAGGTCGAGCTCCAGATCTACAAGGAGTATCGGGACGTCCTGCCCATGTTCAAGTACGTGGTCGAGACCGAGCGCCGCTTCTACCTCGCCAACACCGTCGACCTGCAGACCCGCCAGGTGGGGGATGCCATCTATTTCGAGATCCAACTCGAGGATGCCTGGGTATGGGACATGTATCGGCCGGCCCGCTTTCTGCAGAAGGTCCGGATCATGAGTTTCCGCGACGTCAACATCGAAGAGCTGGAGCCGGGAACCGCGCTCTAGCCAACCAACGCTTGGCTCGCTGGGGTGAGTCGCTGGCTGCCGACTTTCTGGTCGCCCGCGGAGCCACGTTCGTAGACCGCAACGTCTGGGCCGGCCGCGGCGAGGTCGACCTTCTCGTGCGATGGGATCGGAAGCTGGTGGCGGTTGAGGTCAAGACCCGGCTCGGCGCCGATCCCCGTCTTGCATTCACCTTCGACAAGGCCCGCAAGGTTCGGGACACGATGCGCTTACTCTCGCCCCGTCCTAGCCGGTTGGATCTGGTGGCGGTTGAAGTCGGCCGGGCCGGGGCAGAAGTCCGCTGGATCCCGGGCGTGTGAGCCTCAGCCGGCCGGGCGCTGTCGCTGTTCCTTGAACCAGCAACCCCGGTGCCAGTGGCGGCGCAGGTCGGGGGCTTCCTCAGGGATGACCACCAGATGCCCGAGCCCAACTTCGATGGTGCTTGAGCAACCGGGGCACAGGTATGGCTTGCGAGCGGCGTAGGGCTGAACCACCGTCACGATCTCTACGCCAAGAGGGCCCACACCACCACTCCGGCTGTAACTTCCAACGCGACGACGACCACCACGATATCGGTGAGGTCGCGCTCATGGGAACGGAACGGATTGAAACCCATGGCGGAATGGTAGAAGCGGGGTCCCGGCTAGCCGGTCAAACCAGCAGCGGAGCCAGCGATTGGAAATCGGTGGCGGCCGGCCGGCTTCCCACGAACAGAATCAACACCACCGCCAGCACGATTACCAGCCAGACGGCGATGGCCGCGTTGTGGCGCAGTCGCCGGCGGCGAGCGGTGCGGCCAAGGTCCTCCTGGTCGAGCACGCTGGCCGGGTCGATAGTGGACATCCGGGTGACGGTGCTCGGCTCAAACTGGATCGGCCGGGATTCTGCCACCGATAGGGATGCCACTTTGGTGAGCGTTTGGGCCGGAGCGACAACGGAGGTTTCTGGAGCTGCCTCCAGTTCTGGCGTGGCCAGGTCGGCAGCGGGAGTGTGCAGGCGTACGACTTCGGCCGAGGTTCGCCCATTGCCGGTCTGACAGCCGTCTCGGCAGAAGCGGGGAATAGGCCCGCGCGTTCGGACGGCCACCTCGGCACCGCACCGCTCGCACTCAACGCTCTCGGGCCGGGCGGACCTGGTCCGGGATCGCCGACAATCGGCGCAGTAGGACGGCACTGGTCCTTTGGCTTTGACGGCGACTTTCGTCCCGCAGCGCTCACATGAGATTGTTTCCGGCCTGCCCATCAAGCCATTTTACCCACAATGAGTGGTCGGCGCCCACACGTTCGGTGTGTGTCGCAGGTCGCCCATACGGTGCAGGCATGTTCGCATCAATCGCATCAACAGCTCTGGTCGGCGTCGAATCCCGCCACGTTCAGGTAGAAGTCCATGCCGGCGGTGGCACCAAGCCTTCCTTCTCGATCGTGGGCCTGCCCGATACGGCGGTTCGCGAGGCCCGGGAGCGCGTGTTGTCGGCCCTTGCCTACTCCGGCTACCGGGTGCCGGGAGGACGCATAACGGTCAACCTCTCACCGGCCGATCTGCCCAAGGCCGGATCCGCCTATGACCTACCGATTGCTCTCGGAACTCTGGCCGCGATGCGCGTGGTCGATCCTCCTCCCACCGGGGTTGTTGCCCTCGGCGAGCTTGCCCTCAACGGGACCGTGCGGTCGGTGCGAGGGGGCCTGGGAGCAGCCGTAGTGGCCAGGCGCCTGGGATTGCCATGCCTGCTGGCGCCCGATGCGGCCGGGGAGGCGCAGCGGGTGGCCGGGAGCGAGGTCCGGGGAGTCCGCACCCTGGGGGAGGCCGTCGGCGTGGC
>JBPCTX010000325.1:0-4017 GCA_051011455.1 Acidimicrobiia bacterium
CCATCGTTGTCACCATGCATGCCGACGAGCAACACCGCGCCAAGGCCGAGGCGGCCGGTGCGGTCGGATTTCTCTCCAAATCCGCCCCCCTCCCAACCCTCGCTTCGGCGGTGAGAGCTGCCGCGGCCGGGGAGGTTTTCGTGGAGCAAGTCGGAGGTACCACGGTTCTCGAGGACTACCAGGAGGCGGTGCTCGATCCCGGGGCCGCAGCACTCACAGCTCGCGAACGCGAACTGCTGGGCCTTCTAACAGAAGGCGTCTCCTCAACCGAGGAGTTGGCCGATCGTCTCTACATCTCGCAGAAGACGGTCAAGAACCACCTGGCCAGCATCTACGACAAGCTGGCGATCAGCGACCGGGCACAGGCCGCGGTCGAAGCCATCCGCCTGGGGCTGGGAAAGAGATAGGCGGGAAAGGATGCCCGCCGGCTCCCAGTCTCCAGCTACCAGTTTTCCGTTCATCGCAACCCTCGAGCGTAGAGGATTCGCCGACCAGTAGAGCCCGTTCGAGCAGGCTCAACCAAAGCAAAAATCCGGGTGGTTTCCCACCCGGACCTTTGAGTCGTATGTCGAATGGCCTTACTTGAGGCTCTCGTTCACCTTGCTGAAGGTACCCGAGGTGTTCTCACCGACCTGCGTGATGACCACAATCGCCACAACAGCGATCAGGACGAGCAGCAGGGCGTACTCAACGAAGCTTGCGCCTTCGTCGGCAACCATCTTGTTCTGAAACTTGACCCAGAGGTCGAGCATTGGTCTCTCCTTGTGCGAGCTATCCCTTTCATCATCGGTCATTTGGTTTTCGCGTTCCATAGGTCGTGCGACCCAAAAGTTATGGAACACAAGGCGAAATCAGGGATTCAGGGAGAAAGGACGACGAATTCGTCGTCCCGGAACCGCTCCGCCCATCCGGAGGCGGCCAGCACCTCCTGCAGACCCGTCTGATCGGCCGGCAGAAGAACCTGGGAGATACTGTATCGCTCGAACACATCACGCCACACAGGATGGCCATCCCGGGCATCAACGAACTCCTGGAATCGGTCCTTGCCGTACAGTTCGGCCCGGTCATCGGTGTACACAAGACGATCGGGCCAGGCTGAGTAGATCAGGTACCCGCCCACCGCGTCACCGTGGAAGAGGGGGCCGTCCTCCAGTACACCTGCTGCGGCCGCTGGAAACAGTTCCGGGTCCGGCACCGACCCGGACCGGGCCACCCCCAGACCGACTGCCGACACCAGCAGCACCAATGCAATCGCAGCGTTGATCAGCCCTGACTCGCGCCGTCGGGCTGTGACAGGAAACACTATTGCCCGGGCCGCCCACGGAGCGACGACGATGGTGGCCGGGATCAAAGCGCGGTAGCTGGTCAGGCCGAACAGCAGGAACGGGATCACAACGATCAGATCCCGGGTCCCAATTCGACCAGCAGCCGCGGCGGCTACAACGGCGACAACGAGCAACGCATACGGTGCCACGCTGAGATCGGTTAGGTCAGGTGGGGCCCACTCCTGGATCAGGTCGAGAGCACCCCGGTTACGGGCGAAGTCGAGCAAGACCCCCCACAAGGCCACTCCATGGGCAGTCAGAGAAACAGCCGCCAGGCTCAGCCCGAGGGCGCCCCACAGGTTGCGTCGGCCCGATCGGACGGCCTCCAGGACGATCAGGCCGAGTCCGATCACGAACGAGCCGTGAATCCCGGCCCAGAGCCACAGCAACAACGGAATAGTCCAGCGCAGGCGGGGGTGAGCAAGTACCACCACCAGCGCTGCCAGCAGCAGGTGGCTGAAGACGACCGGACGGGGCACAAGCGTGCGCAGGACCAGCCAGGCGACGAAGAACAGGACTACGGCGGTTGCAACCGGATTCTCTACCTCCCGATACACCGCCACACCGACCAGCAGGAGGGCGGCCGTCATGGTCAACGCCACCAGCGGCCAGACCCAGGACAGATCGCCGGTGGCTCGCTCCAGCAACCCGTAACCCAGATCGGCGATCCAGGACTGGGTGCGCCAGGCCTCGCCACCGGCCGTGAACGAGAAGGGATCGGCGCGCAGGACCTCTCCTGCGTCCAGTTGAATCGTCCCGGCCCTCACATGCCATAGAAACGAGTTGTCTGAGATGGAGCGACCGGCGGCCGCGACCACTCCGAGAATGGGAACCATCACGAACAGGTGACGGACTGAGAGGCGGGCAATCACCCGCTAGAACAAGACGGTGTCGGAGATCCGTAGCCCGGCGGGTCCCAACAGGATGGTCAGGAAAGCAAAGATCAGCAGCATGAGTGGGCCGACCAGCTTGACGGGAGCGGCGTAGGCCTTCTCCTGAGCGCGCTGGCGCCGTTTGATGCGCATCTCCTCGGCCTGCACTCTCAACACGCGAGCAATGGAGACACCAAAGCTGTCGGCCTGCATCATTGCCAGCAGGAAGCCTCGAAGTTCCTCGACGTCGGTGCGGTCCCGCAGGCTCCGCATCGCATCCTTGCGAGCGACACCGACCCGGGTCTCGGTGATCATGCGTTGAAACTCGTCGGACAACGGCCCCGGAACCGTTGCCACTACCCGGGCCATGGCCTGGTCGAACCCGAGACCGGCTTCGACGCTGATGACCAGCAGGTCGAGGATGTCGGGCAGCTGTCTGAGAATCGAATCACTCCGCTCGGCCATCTTCCGATTGAGAACGGCGTCCGGACCGAGGAAACCGGCTCCCACCAACAGGCCGAAGGTGAGCATCTTCTGATTGAAGGGCAGGCCTCCCTGGATCAGGAACCACGCCACCACGCCGGCCACGATGGACACGACCTTGATCACTGCCCATGAGTTGGCGTCCAGGCTGCCGGGGTTGCCGGCGATGGTGAGCCGCTTCTCGGTGCGCTCGATCCACCCGATGGGCGTGAAGCGCCCGGTCAGCCTGCCGATCCGCTCGAAGATGGGAGCCAGGGCCCGGTCTGCAAAAGGCCGCTTCAGCTCCTTCTCTCGAATCGCTTCTTCCTGCCGGGCGACCTTGCGGCCGTACTGGGCCAGTCGCTCCGAGGTCAGGTTGCGGGCGCGGGTAATGCCGTTACCCACGTAGAAGACGGCCGCGGCAACAGCCAGGAAAGACGAGAAGACGGCGACTTGCAGCGTGTTCATTAGACCTCGATGTTCACGATCTTCCGGAGCCAGGCGAAGGCGGTAAGCATGGATCCGATCGCGATGCCGATCATGATCCACCCCGCCGTGCGCTCAATCAGCGGCTCCAGATAGGAACGGTTGCTGGTGAAGAGAAACAGAAAAATGAAGACCGGTAATGCACCCAGCACAATCGCCGAGATCCGGCCTTCCGCACTCAAGGCCTTGACCTCACGCCGCAGCCGGTTGCGCTGCATCATCGTGTCGGCCACGATGTCGAGCACTTCGGCCAGGTTGCCGCCCACCTCGCGCTGGATGTCGGTGGCCATGACGACCCACCCGAAATCCTCAGAATCCATCCGGTCGGCGATGGCGCGGATCGCTCCCCCGATGGGCCGGCCGAGGCGTACCTCGGCCACCGCTCGCTGATACTCGCGGGATGTGGGCTCGGGTGCCTCACTGGCAACCGACTCGAGGGCTTGCAGGAAAGACTGTCCCGACCGCAGGGAAGTTGCGATCAAGCCGAGAGTGGAAGGCATCTGATCGACAAAGCGCGCCTTCTCACGGGAAGCCACGAAGCGCAGACCCACCGCGATGACCAGTACCAGGATCACGAAGCTCAAAACGCCAGACAGAAGACTGTTCTGAAAGACACCGACCAGGATCGATGAGACGGCAGCCACGGCCACCGCCGCGGTCACCACCTCTCCGGGGCGCCACAGAATATTGGCTTGCTCCAGCATGTTGGCGATCGGCTGCAGGAGGCCCTGAGATTCCGCTACCTCCTCGGCTTGCTTGGCAAACCCGCTCAGGAAGGGCATACGGGCCAAGAGGCCGGTGGCCTCCTCATCTGGCCCCGACCCGGAGCGGATGCGGCGGGTTGCCGACAGTTGGCCAAGCCTCTGTGAGAC
>JBPCTX010000326.1:0-4013 GCA_051011455.1 Acidimicrobiia bacterium
GGCGCCAGCCGGATCCGTCGGGATTGGCCCCTGCCACGGCGGCCCCGGTGTTGACCCGCCCTCCGGCGGCCGTGACGGATCCGGCCAGGGCAACGGTCACGCCCGCGAAGTCAACGGCCCCGGTGTCCGGAACGAAGAGTGAGTCGATTCCGGCGGCGTATGGCTCAATCTCGGCGAGCTCACCGGGACCGACCCGGCGCAGGCCGGTCAGACCATTGGCCCGCCCTCTCCGTTCCAGCTCGTCGAGCCGGGTGATCTCAGCGGGGCTGGTTGCTACGACCACTTTGCCGTCGCGGGTGTAGGGAACGTCGTGTTCCCGGCAGAAGTCGATCATCATGGCGGCCCCCTCAACGCACAGCTTCGCCTTGAGTGAGCCGGGCTGGTAATACAGACCGGAGTGAAGAACTCCACTGTTGCGGCCACTCTGGTGTCGGCCGACCTCTGCCTCCTTCTCCAGGACGAGCAGGTCGAGGTCGGGCCGGCGAGCCAGCAAAGCGCTGGCAGTGGCCAGGCCGATGATCCCACCTCCCACGATGATCACGTCATGTTGCATGGGCAGGAGCGGGCGGGTCAGTCGAGTGACCGGTGAACAGTTGCGTAGATCCGATCTGCGCTGGGAAGGCTCATGTCTTCGAGCGCCTCCGCCGCCGGGAGGGGAATGTGAGGCGTCGTGATCCGGATGATCGGAGCATCCAGGTCCCAGAAGGCCTCGTCGGCGACAATCGACGCCAGCTCGGCTCCCCACCCGCACAGTCGCGGGTTCTCCTCAACGGTGAAGAATCGGCCGGTCTTGCCGACCGACCCCAGCAACGTCGCCGTGTCGAGCGGGACCAGTGAGCGGACGTCGATGACTTCGGCCGAGATGCCGTTCTCGGCCAGCCGCTCGGCTGCCTCCAGGGCTCTTGGTACCATCAGCGCCAGCGCGGCGATGGTGCAATCGGTGCCTTCGCGCACAATCCGGGCCGTACCCAGTTGGTCGACGATGTCGCCATCCGGCACCTCGGCCCTGGCGGCCAGCAGCGACTTGTGCTCAAAGAAGACCACCGGATCAGGATCCCGCACCGAGGCCGCCATCAACCCGACCACATCGGCCGGGGTGGATGGTGCCACCACCTTGAGCCCCGGAATCATCATGCACCAGTTCTCGACGCTCTGGCTGTGCTGGGCTCCAAACCGGGAACCACCCCCGTTGGCGGTCCGAATGACCACGGGAACACCAACCTGGCCGCCGGTCATGTAGCGGGTCTTGGCCATCTCGTTGGCCACGATGTCCCAGCAGACGGCCAGGAAGTCCGAGAACATGATCTCTGCGATCACCGGGATGCCCGTCATCGCCGCTCCCATCGCGGCTCCCAGGATTGCCTGCTCGGAAATTGGAGTGTCGCGCACCCGGCCGGGCCCGAACTCCTCGACCAGGCCGACGGTGGTCTTGAACACTCCACCCGCCCCGGCGATGTCTTCACCCAGCATTACCAGGTGGGGGTCACGGCGCATCTCCTGAGCGATGCCCCTGGCAACGGCTTCCCGATAGCTCAGTTCCGCCATGCGGACCCTCCGTCACCCCACACGTCGGTGAAAAGGTGCTCATCGCCGGGGTGTTGGCCCGCCTTGGCATACTCGGTCGCCTCATCCACCCGGCCGGCCACCGATTGTTGTATGGCGGCCAGGTCGCCCTCCGGCACCCCCAGTTCCAGCAATCGCTGGTGATACATGGGGATCGGGTCCCGGTCCAGCCATGCTTCGACCTCCTCGGGAGGCCGGTACTTTCCGGGATCGGCGCGGCTGTGTCCGCCGTGTCGGTAGGTGACGGCCTCGATCAGCGAGGGGCCATCGCCTGCCCTCGCTCTGGCCAGGGCCTGTTCCGCCGCGTGATAGACCGCGTCGGCATCGTTCCCGTCCACGACGATGCCATCCAGGCCGTAGGCAGGGCCCCGGTCGGCCGCCGGATTGGGGACCGCCGAAACCACATCGATCGGTGTGTACTCCATGTAGAGGTTGTTCTCGCAGACGAACACCACCGGCAGATCCCAGATCACGGCGAAGTTCAGGGCCTCGTGGAATGCTCCGATGTTGGTCGTGCCATCGCCGAAGAATGCCACCGCCACTTGATCGGTGCCGCGCATTTGTGCCGACCAGGCGGCCCCGTTGGCGATGCACAGATGAGCGCCGATGATGGCGTAGCTGCCCATCATCCCGTGCTCGACTGAGGTCAGGTGCATCGAACCGCCCTTGCCCTTGAGCAAGCCGTTCTCACGGCCGAGCAGTTCGGCCATTACTGGACCCAGTGGTGCACCGCGGGCAAGGGTGTGAGCGTGCCCGCGGTAAGTGGCGAAGGTGTAGTCGTCTGGCTGCATCGCCAGCCCGAATCCGGCTGCCACCGCCTCCATTCCGAGGGAAAGGTGACTGGTGCCCTTGACCAGATTCTGCATGAATAGGTCGTAGGCGCGCTTCTCGAACTGCCTGAGAACCTGCTGGAGCTCATACATCTCCACCCGGCTCTCGAGCGGAATTGCCAGCTCCTGATTGGAGCGATCTACCGGTGGTGGGAGCCGGGCCTCTCGCTGCGAATAGTCATAGGCGCCCGGGTCACCAGACTCAGTATTCATTGGCTACGAGCAGCTCCTCGCATGGGAACAAAGTAGTCACCTGGGGACCGTCGGCGGTGACAACCATCATCTCCTCGATGCGAGCGGCTGAGCGTCCGTCTCCGGCCGGAGCGTAGGTCTCCAGCGCGAAGTACATGCCTTCCTTGATCTCGATGGGGTCATCCAGGGAGTTGAGCCTCGAGATGATCGGACGCTCGTGCAGACCGGCGCCGACGCCATGGCCGAACTGGAGGCCAAAGGCGTCCATCTCATCCACGAAGCCAAACTCCTCCGCCTTGGGCCAGACCTTGGCGATCATGTCGGTTGTGTTGCCGGGCCGGACGAGGTCGATAGCGGCGTCCATCCACTCCCGGGATTGCTTGAATGCATCGCGTTGTGCCTGCGTGGCCCGACCAACCACAAAGGTCCGGTAGTAGCAGGTCCGGTACCCGTTGTAGGCGTGGATGATGTCGAAGTAGGCCTGATCCCCGGGTCGGATGATCCGATCAGAGAACACGTGCGGATGCGGCGAGCACCGTTCACCGGCAATCGAGTTGATCGCCTCCACAAACTCTGATCCCATCTCAAAGAGCCGGGCATGGGCCAGGCCAACAATGTCGCTCTCCCTCACTCCCGGCTTGAGGGCTTCGAAGATGTCCTGGTACACGCCGTCGACCATGGCGCTGGCCTGGCTCAGGAGCATGATCTCGTCCTCGTTTTTGATCTCCCTGGCCAGCATCATCGCCTGCTGCCCGTCTACCACTGTGAGGTTCTCAGCCTGGAGGGCAAGGAACACAGAAGTCTCAGCCATGTCGACGCCGAGCGGCTCGCCCGCCACACCCTCGTCGCGGAGAGTGGCTGCGATCTCGGCCGCCGCCCTGGCATGGAGACCGGCCTCGGGACCGATGGCGCCCTGGAGGCCGGTGTTTCCGCCGATGGAATTCTCCTCGTCGAACAGGCCGGGCAGCTGGAGGCGGTGCGCCTTGGCGGCCGAGCCGAAGTCCCACACTTTGGGACGGCCGTTGCGGGTTATCAGTGCCCACCGCTCGCCCTTATTGAAAGCCCAGTAGCCGATCTGGGTGGCCGTGGCATAGCGGATGTTCGAGGTTTCGAACAGCAGTAGTGCTCCGAGACCGTGCAGCTCCAATTGCTCGCGAACGCGGGCGATCCGGTATTCACGGAGCCGTGCGAAGTCGACGCGGTCCTCCCAATCGACCCCCATTACCCCGGGAGCGCGGGTGGTTGCAACTGGGAACTCACTCATTCGATAACATCTCCCTACTCGACTGGCAAACGTTTGCATTGTTGCGTTGGTAGGGCCCGCCTGTCAAACGAGACACACCATCCGGCGTGGTCTGAGGCTGGGACTGTCCTCGCTCAGCGACCACAGCTATGGCGATTCATCGGACTGATGAGGCAAGATCGAAC
>JBPCTX010000327.1:0-12109 GCA_051011455.1 Acidimicrobiia bacterium
CCGAGCCGCTTGAAGCTCGCGGCGTCTATGTCAGTCTCAAACGAGCCATCGACATCGTGCTGGTCACTCTGACCGCCCCCATCTGGCTCCTCATGTGCGGGCTGATCGCGGTGGTCATCCGGTTGGACTCACACGGCCCCGTCATCTTCGCCCAGAAGCGTTCCGGGCGCGGAGGCAAGCCGTTCACCCTCTACAAATTCCGCACCATGGTCGACGAGGCCGATGCGGCCGGGCCGCAGTTCGCGCTGCCCGATGACGATCGCCTGACCCGGGTCGGCCGGGGCTTGCGGCGCTTCCGGGTGGATGAGCTTCCACAGCTGTGGAACGTTCTCAAGGGAGACTTGAGCCTGGTCGGTCCCCGCCCCGAGCAGATCCCGTTTGTTGAGAGATTCGGTCAGACCATTCCGTTCTACACCCACCGCCATTTGATCCGGCCCGGTGTGACCGGATGGGCTCAGGTCAACTTCGGCTATGCCGATAACGAGGTCGACACCGTCGAGAAGCTGTCTTATGACCTCTATTACCTCAAGCACGTCTCGCCCTGGCTCGACCTTTCCATCATGGGCCGGAGTGTGTGGACGGTTCTGTCCGGCTTCGGGGCGCAGTAGAGGTACGAGAGCAGTAACTTTCCCCCGATGAGATCGCGCTGGACTCACTCCCTGCTTGTAATGCTGATGGTCGTCACCACCCTGGTGGCGATCCCGGCCACCGCGTCCGCCGACCCCAATTTCACCGAAAGCGAAACCTGTGGTGCGGCCGGTTATCGGGGCCCCCTGGCAGAAACCGGAGGATGGTTGCCCCTGTCTGCCGAGATCTACGGTCCGTGGGCCGACTTCTTCGGCCGCAACGGCTACTCGGTCAGCAACCAGATGGTGAGCTGGACCCCCTACCGATCGTCCCGGACGGTCCCGGTCCATTCCCGGGCACTGCCCGCGTTCCAATTGGTAAACCAGAACCTGGCCGGCGAGTATGCCCGCGGGAACTACTACCCGGTGACAGTGGCCTACGGACATGCGTTCAGGGCGGTCACCGGAGGCAGCCACCGCATGTCCTTTCATGCATTCGGTACCGCCGTTGATATCAACCCCTCCCAGAACCCCTACAACGCCGATGATCCCCCGGTGCTGGTCACCGACATGCCGGCCTGGTACGTGAAGGCGTGGGAGGACGCTGGATTCTGCTGGGGCGGATATTGGGAGAGCATCAAGGACGCCATGCACTTCTCGTGGATGGGACCGTCGGCTACCCCCGGATATCCCGCCACCCCCGTTGACCATTCCCCGGTGACCACTGCCATCGGCTACCGGACTGTCGGCTTCACCGGAGCCACGGCGTCCGGCGCCGGCGATTGGCAGTACGACGTTGTCGACCGCAGCCGGGACGGCGCGCCGGACATCTATGCCTGGCGCTGGGCCGGTCCGGGCGAAATCCGGCTGGAGGTGGCATCGGCCTTCGGAGACTTTCAAGACATTGGGGTTCGGGAGAACATCACGGTTGCCGGAGCCAGCGGCACCCACGGAGTCACCTTTGCGGACTTCGACGGCGACAGCCGGGCCGATCTGTGGGTGGTGGATTGGGCAACCGATGTCGTCACTGTCTACGGAGACACCGTCGGAGAGGCAGACCGATTTACGCAGGTGCTGGCACAGCACACCCTCGGTGTCACCAACGGAGCCGTGCTGATGGGCGGTGACTTCAACCGGGACCGGGTGTTAGAGGCCTATGTCGTGGACGGCAATGGGGTCCTGACCATTCTCAACGGTGTCGGGGGATTCCAGAATGTGCTCGTACAGGCCGCGACCGGGGCCCGTCCCGCCTGGAATAGGTTCGATCTCGGCGACTACGACGGCGACGGGGCTCTTGACCTCTATGCCGTCAGCAAGGTGAGCCAACAGGTTTATGTCGCCAATGGCTTCGGGACCGGCTTCGTGAACGGGCCCTACTGGTCCTCGCTGGTGCCGCAGTCGGGCCAGATTCAGGTCGGCGACTACGACGGCGACGGCCGGGGGGATATCTACCACTTCGACGCCGGAATGGTGTCCGTCTACCTGGGTGGTGTGCGCAGCCCGGGGACCGACCTGCAGGGCTGGTTCGATCACCCCGACCTGAGCCCTTGGGATGCTGGGCCCGAGTGCATCGGCGCCTACGCTTGCGAGAAGGTCGGCTACGTGACCGGGAGCCTCGAGTTCAACCTGCGCGACAACCTGTCCTGGGAGGGCGGGGAATATCACGAGTTCTTCTTCGGAATTCCCGGCGACCAGCCGCTGATGGGTGACTGGAACGGAAATGGGGTGTCGACCCCGGGCATGTTCCGTCCCTCCACCGGCTTCGCCTATGTCGCCAACACCAACGCCACCCAGATAGCCCCAATCGAGTTCTTTTTCGGCATCGGTGGCGACAAGCCACTCGCCGGCGACTGGGACGGCGACGGCAAAGACTCGCTGAGCATCTATCGGCCCTCGGAGGGCCGCTTCTATGTGTCGAACTTGCTTCAGACCCAGTTCGCTGAAGCCAGCTTCAATTTCTCGCTTCCGGGCTCGGTGCCGTTCGCAGGCGACTTCAACGGTGACGGTCTTGACGATCTCGGCCTGTACCGGGCCTCCGACGGCTATGTGGTCATGCGCTTCATGGGATCGGCGGGACCACCTGATGCGTCCTTCTACGTCGGGAGCAACGCTCAGACCGTGATTGCCGGCGACTGGAGCGGTGATGGCACCGATACGGTGGCCTGGCACAACGATGCCGAGGGGCGCTACTACTTCCGCCTAGCCAACACCCAGGGAGCCGCCGACCACGTCCTGCGGGCCGGACCGGAAGGCGGCGCGGTCACCCCGATCGTCGGCACCTGGACGATCATTTCCTAACGGGGAGCTGACAGCGAGCAGCTGACAGCGGACAGCGACGATCCCACACTCCCTTGCTTATTGCTTGCTGCCTACTGCGGCAACGACCACGGCGTTTCTAATCGAACTGCCTCGCGACTCGTGACGTGGGACCTGGGACCCGGACGTGGGGGATTCAGGTCTCGAGAATACGAAGTGCCCGCCAAGAGAGATAGCGGACGATAATGACGGCTCCATGAACGTTTCTGTCGTTACGCCTGCGCTCAATGAAGAGGGAAATATCGAGGAGCTGATCGACTCACTGTTGGCTCAGACGATGCTCCCCACGGAGATCGTCGTGGCCGATGGCGGTTCGACCGACGGGACCCGCGAGTTGCTCGACAATCTGGCCGAGGCCAATCCCCGGGTGCGGGTGGTGGACGGTCCGGGTGGCATCAGCGAGAACCGGAACGCAGCCATCGCCGCGGCCGGTCACGAGATCGTTGCCTGCATCGATGCCGGGTGTATTGCCGAGCCCGACTGGCTGGAAAAGATCACAGCTCCGTTCGCTCACGGCGAGGACTGGGTTTCCGGCTTCTACCTGCCACGAGGTGGCTCGCTGCGATCCACGTGTGCAGGTCTGGCATTGATGAGCGTGCGGGAGGAGATCAACCCCGACTACATGACACCCCCCGGAGCGTCGCAGGCGTTCCGCAAGAAGCTATGGCGGCGGGTAGGCGGTTTCCCCGAAGGCATGTCGGCGGCGGAGGACACCTTGTTTGGTGAACGGGCCAAGGAGGCCGGCTTCAAGCCGTACTTCGAGGGCGATGCACTGATTCAGTGGCGGCCGCCCGACGGAATCTGGGAGATGGTCCGCAAGGCGTTCGCCTGGGGTCGCGGTGACGGAGCAGCCGGCCTGCGGGGTGGGGCATATCGCCGGATACTGCTCGGCTATTGGGGAAGCATGGTGGCGGCGGTAGTCGCCGCCTTCATCGCCTGGTGGGCGGTTCCCATCGTCCTGATTCCCCTGGTGGTGGTCGTGATTCGCCGGACCCGGTTCAAGTACCGCTGGGCGGACGGGGCCGGCAAGTACCTGCTGATACCCATCGCCCATACGCTGCAGCTTCTGTCACAGAGCCTCGGCTGGCTGGTCGGCTCGCGCGGCGCCTGATGTACATAGTCTTCGTCGCTACCGAGCTGGATCCTGTCATCCCCGGGGGGGCGGGCGCGGTGATTGCCGGGGTGGGCGAGCGTCTGATTGCAGCCGGCCACCGGGTGGAGGTGCTGTTGGTCGGCACGCCGCCCGACGAGACAGGAAACGAGCCGGGGTTGCCGGTCACCTGGGTTGAGCCCGGAACCCCCGACTGGCGGGCTCCGGATCAACATCAAGCCAATGCCCGGGCCGCCGCCGAAGCGCTCGCCGCCCTTGACGAGTCTCCCGATCTGGTTGAGTTCCAGGACTTCAATGGACTGGGCTCGTGGGCGCTGATGAGGCGGGTCTCGCTCGGCCTGTCCGGAGTCCCGATGACGGTTCGCCTGCACGGCCCGATCGATCTTGTTCACGATCGGGTTGGCATTGCCTCTGACCTGGAGCCGGTGCTGCGGGCGATGGAGCGAGAGGCGCTCCGCATGGCTGATGCGGTGGTGGCGCCATCGACTTCCATGGCAGCGGTGGTGGCGGACCGATACGGAGTGGAGCCGGATCGGATCCGGATCGGAGAACCGCCGGTGCCACAGCTGGTACTCGGATCGCGTCGCCCGGCCCCCCATCCCGAGATTGTTTGCTACGGGCGCCTCGGTGAGCAAAAGGGATCGGAGGACCTGGTGCGGGCCGCCATTCCGTTGCTGGAAGCACATGCGGAAATGGTGTTGCGGTTCGTGGGTCCGGACGGCTGGAGAATTGCCGACGGCCGTTCGATGGCCGCCCACTTGAGGGGCTTGATTCCGGAATCGGTATCCGATCGGGTTCGATTCGAGCCCGCCATCGAGCGCGAGCGGCTCGCCGTCACCTTGGAGTCTGCCTGGTTGGCCGTGTTCCCTTCTCGCTTCGAGACCTTCTGCCTGGCCGCTCACGAATGCCGGCTGCTGGGCGTCCCGGTGCTGGTGCCCCAGCTGCCCGAGTTTGAACCGTTCTTCAGCGCCCGGACCGGTGCCCTCGTCTACGACTCGACGGTGGAGGGGTTGCAATCCAGCCTGGCCGAGGCGATAGAGCATCCAGAGCTGCTGGCATCGTTGTCGGATGCTCCCGCTCCGAGTTACCGGGACCCGCTCGAGGTCTATACCCCGCTGAGCACGCGCCACTCGCGAACCCAGTCGGGTTTGGCCACAGCTGCCCTGCGCCGGATCGAAGCTGCCGGCCACAGATTGGAGCAGCCCCCACCGGCGCTGGCCGCCTTGACCGACCGGGTTCTCGACGGCCTTCCCGAGGCGTTGGCCCGCCGGCTGGAGGCGGGGCCGCTCGACACATCGGCGATCCGACGGTGGCGCCGGCGTCGCCAGGCCGGTAGCTGGGAGCGGGAGTGGATGGAGGCGACCTGGGGCCGGGACCAGGCATCGCCGGCAGAGCCTGACGTCTCGGTTGTCATCCCCTGCTACAACCAGGGAGAGTTCCTGCACGCAGCTATTCGCAGCGTGTTTCGTCAGGATTATCGCTCCTGGGAGATCATCGTGGTCGACGACGGGAGCACCGATCCCAACACCCGGGCGGTGCTGAGATCGCTGCATTACCCACGCACCCGTCTCATTCGCCAGCGCAACCAGGGGCTGTCCGCCGCCCGCAACACCGGTATGCGAGCTGCCCGTGGGAGGTTTCTGGTTCCGCTCGACTCCGATGACGAGCTGGGGACCTCCTTTCTCTCTTCCACCATCGAAGCCCTGGCCGACCGGCCACGGGTGGGGTTCGCCCACACCTGGACCCGGCTTTTCGGCAATCAGAAACTCATCTGGATCGACCGGCCCTACAACCCGTACCAGTTGCTGCTCTCGACGTCGGTGGTGGGGTGTGCGCTGATCCGGGCTGAGGCCTGGCAGCAGGTGGGGGGATATGACACTGATCGGCGCCGTGGCAACGAGGACTGGGACCTGTGGATCCGGTTGTTGGAGGCCGGGTGGGAGCAGGTGGAAGTGCCCCGGCCGCTATTTCGCTATCGCCAGCACGGGATATCCATGAGCGTCACGACTGAGGCCCGCTTCGAGGACGCCCGCCGCGAAATTGCCCTGGCTCACCCTGGGCTGTACGAACCTGCCGCGCTGCGTGCCATGAAGGCTGACTGGTACCCATGGGTGTCGGTGGTGGTGGACGCCGGCATCGATCCGGAGCTTCTACGACAGCAAACTCTCGACGATCTCGAGCTGGTGGTGGTGGGTGAGCCGACCGGGGAGATCACAGCCATTGCCGGTGCCCGGGGATGGCCGATGCGGTCCGGAGGGTCCGACCTGAGAGGGGGCGTTCACGCCGCCCGCGGCAAGTTCCTGATTGATTGGCGCCCGGTCGCCGACGCCGGGCCTGAACTGCTGGAGGAACTGGCGGCTCTGCTCGAGGACGATCAGGGGGCATACGCGGCCTCGGTCGAAGCCGGGTGCCATCCAACGTTGTGGCGGCGCTGGTCGTTGCTCGATCCGGCTGCGGGCCCCGACCGGCTCGCCAAGGCGGGCACCAGGGGTGCAGGGCCCCCTTTGGATGAGTCGGACTATCGCGGTGCCTTTCCGCACCCTCGCTGGTCAATCGATCCTGAGCGATTCCCGCTCGAGGTGTACCGGGTGAGGCCGGAGACGGAAGGTAGGTTCCCGGATTGGCTTCCGTGACCGGCGCTCTCAAGAAGCTGGTAAGACCGCTGATCCCGGCGCCGTTGATTCGCAGGTTCCGGCCGCACGTTCCGGCGCCCGCCAACTTCAACATCGACATCGTGGTGGCGGATGCCGACGACCGGGCGGCCTGGCTGGCGGCGACTCCCGACACGGTTCGGGCGGTGAGTCCCGGCCGCTTCGGGCCGGTTGTCGACCTCCCAGTCGGTCATCCCGGGGCGATCGACCCGGGCTCTGTCGGGCCGGTGGCAGTGGCTGCCCGGCCCCTGTCTGAGGAGGAGAGGGCCTCTCTGCTGGCACCGCTCAACGATCCGGAAGTGGGGGCGGTGATCCTCGGGAAGGCCGAGGCATCGGGCTTCCTGGCCGGCGCCGGCCCCCGGGTGGAGCCGTCGGCCATCGCCGCCCAGCGCCGGGTGTGGGAGGAGTCGGGAGGGATGCCGGCAGGTGATGTCAACCTGGCCGGCTGGTTTGCCAGGCTCTTGCAGGGCGGCCACCGGCTGGCGATCGTTCCCCGGCCGGGTCCGGTCAAACCCCTGGTCCGGGTCGACCCCATCACCGCTCCCGGCGCGGTCGTGGTTCTGGCAGCCGTGCCCTTGCACGACGTCGGGGGAGGATTCCGTGGCGCTCAGATCGCCATGGAATTGTGCCGGCGTGGCTTCCACGTCACCTATCTGGCGCAATACACCTCGGGTCATTCGGTCGATCTCGGCCTGCGTTTCGTTCATCCCCGCCTGGAGGAGTACCGGGTTGATGACTTTGATGCCGGCGCCTACCTGCACCGACTGCACACCGATGTGCGGATCGGGCTGGTCGAGATCCCGAGTCCCCAGGTGTGGGGCCCCACCCGGCAGTTGAGTCGCTCCGGTTTTCGGATCATCTACGACTTGATCGACGACTGGTCTGATGAGGCTCTGGGTGGCTGGTGGTACCGGCCCGACGTGGAGGACGAGTTCATCGCCGCCGCCGACACATTGACCGGTTCGGCCCGCCTGCTGGTGCGGAACCTGTCGGACCGCAGCGGAGGGCGACCGGTGGCCTATGTGCCAAACGGGGTGAACCAGAACATGTTTGCCGGCCCGTGCGGCCCAGTGCCGGACGACATTCCGCCGGGGGGGGGGCCGCTGTTGTCCTACCACGGATCGCTGTACGGCGACTGGTTCGATTGGGATGCGCTGGGAGCCGTCGCCACGGCATTTCCGGACGCTCGGGTGCAGGTGATTGGGGATGAGCACGGCCATCCACCGGTACCGTCCAACGTCCACTTCCTTGGCCTCAAACCTCAGTTCCAGCTGCCGGCCTACCTCGCCCGGGCGGACGTCAGTCTGGTTCCGTTCAAACTCAACGAGACGACCCACGCCGTTAGCCCGCTCAAGGCCTACGAGTCACTGGCAATGGGGGTCCCGGTGGCGGCGCCCCCACTCGAGCCCCTGGTCGGCGTTGAGGGCACTTACCTGGACGAGAGCCTTCCCGCGGCAGTGGCAGCCGCCCTGGCCGCACCGCCCCTCGATGCTGCCGCTGCCCGCGCCGCCCACGGGTGGGCGGCAAGGGCCGGACGTCTATTCGACGCCCTCGGACTGCCGCTCCCGGTCCCGGATGGCAGCGATGTCGTCGTCAAGCAGCGACCGCCGCGACGTTACGAGGGCGGAGCCCGTCTCGTCTAGTTGCTCGGCGTGAAAGACGAACCAGAGCAGTGGCCAGCTCATGATTCCGGCCACGTAGAGGGGGAGGACGAGCCGGAATTCGTGATTGAGGGATGTGGCCATCACGTTCAAGAGGTGAGCACCCCACAGTGATCCCGGCACCAGCAGCAGGCGGGTGGAAGGCCGAGCCAGAGCCGCGTAGGTCAGGAGGGTGGCCCAGACCACCAGCGCCGGCCGCCACGTGAGCCACAGCCAGCCATCGGACTCGGCCGTCTGGAAGACCTCCAGGGTGGCGTCATATGCGGTCTGCCAGACAGGCGAACGCTCGATTCCCAGGTCGTTGGCGGGAATGGCAAACGGAGGCCGGTGCAGGTAGGTGTCGGCAGGTTGGACCGGCGTGAACAGGTAGGAAGCTCGACAGGCGAAGAACCCGACGCTGGTGTCGGGATCGCGCAGCACGGTGCGAATCCCCAAGGAAAGGAAAGGACCGGGATCCCGTCGGATGACCTCGATGTCCAGGTCGTCGGCAAACAGGAGCGGGTCGGCGGTGGCGCAGTCGTAGTCGGCCACCCACACCTCGAGCGGGGCTATCGAGGCCAGCAAGGCGAGGTCATCCTCGCTGAAGTTGCCCGGTTCGTGAACGTAAGAAGATGCCACCACCGGCAGTAGGACCTCACCGGGTGCAGGTCGCCCGGTGTCCACGGAGAAGACCCAATAGAGGGGTCCCAGCACCAGGGCGACGGTGCCGGCCACCGCGGCCGCGGCCAGGCCGACCCGGCGCAACTGGGCCCGGTAGACGATGGCAACCACTGCCAGCACCGGCAAGACGGTGAGTACCCCGTTGTGACGGACCAGCCAAACCAGACCGAGGCCGATCCCCAGCCGGAGCGGGTTCCAACGGGGGGTCCAGAACTCGGCCCGGAGCCTGACCAGCAGCAGGAGCTCGGCAAACACCCAGAGGAAAGCGGCTGTGAAAGCAACGTCCTTCCAGATGGTCATCACGGTCGGACCGACCGCCGGTGACACAGCGGCCAGCCAGGCTGCTCCGACCGCCGCCGCCATCGGAACTCCCAGCTCGATCAGTCGGCGGGCGACCACGCCCAGCAGCAGGGCGATGGCAACGATCTGAATGAGCGTGACGGCGCCGGGGTGGTCCCAGACCCGGGTGATAGTCCAGATTGCAATGGTGTGAATGGCCGGGTGGCCATTGGAGAACTCACCACTCTCCACCTGCTCAAGCTGGTCGATCGAGTCTGGCGAGAGGAAAGCCGGAAACCAACCGAGCCACCAGATGACGAGGGGCAAGAAAGACAGGGAAGCAAGCCAGAACCCGCGTCGGGCATCGTTGATGCGCTGCACGGATGCAGGGTAGACCACCCCACCCTTTCCGCCCGGTGCTATCCCGCCAATCCCGTGGGCATTTCAGGGCCCGGGGTACTATTTCCTCCCGTGACGGCAGCCCAATCCACGGTCCGGTATGACTCGGACATCCGCCGGCGGCCCCTTATCACCGAGTTCCAGAACTTCTGGCGCTTCCGGGGGCTGATCCGGCTGCTGGTGGTGCGGGATCTGACGGTCCGCTACAAACGATCGGTGCTGGGGGTGTGGTGGACGATTCTCAACCCCATGCTGACGATTGCCGTTCTGTGGATCGTCTTCTCCAACTTCTTCGGACGGGGCGGTCAGATGGAGTTCGACGAGCCCTATGTGGTCTACCTCACCGCCGGCATTCTGATCGCGACTTACTTCTCGCAAGGCGTGATCGCGGCCGGCTCGGCGATCGTCAACAGCCGCGGAGTCCTCATCAAGATGTACATACCGCCTGAGATCTTCTCGCTGGCAGCCGGGGTGGCTGCCGCCACTCACTTCTGTCTAAGCCTCATCCCGCTACTGCTCCTCATCATCTTTCTCGGTCCCGGGATTCCGTGGACCGTGCTACTCATCCCGATTCCGCTTGTCTTCATGCTGATGTTGGTGACCGGTCTGGGGCTGCTGATCGCTTCGGCGGCCGTCTTCTTCCGCGACGTTCTCGACATCACCAGGGTGCTGACCCAGCTGCTCAACTACCTGATCCCCACCTTCTGGACGATCGACTTCATCGCCGGGGCGCCCAAGGCGCTTGCCCTGGTCAAAGCCAATCCGGTCTACAGCTTCCTGGTGGTGTTCCGCACCTGGGTCTACGGCGGCGTGATGCCACCGACCTGGAATCTGGTGATGATGGCGGGCTCGGCGGTCGCAGCACTCGCCCTGGGCGTATACGTGTTCTCGCGTAACTGGCGCAAGGTCGTGGTCCGGCTGTGACGACCTCCGCCAAACCCATCGAGGTGCGGGATGTGACTCTGCGATACCGGCTGGACAAGGCCAACGTGGGGACAATCAAGGAGGCAGCGGTCCGCACCATTCGCCGCCAGCGCACCACCGAGTGGATCAATGCACTTGACGGTGTCTCCTTCGATGTCGACAAGGGTGAGATCTTCGCCGTGGTGGGACCGAATGGAGCCGGCAAGTCGACGCTGATGAAGATCATCGCCCGGGTGCTGCCGCCCACCACCGGCCGGGTGATCGTGCGGGGCCAGGTTGCCCCGATGATCGAGCTGGGATCCGGCATGAATCCGGAGCTCACAGCGAGGGAGAACATCATTCTCTACGGCGCCATGCTGGGTCGCGACCCGCGCCATATGCGGGAGCGGGTCGATCCAATCGTTGAGTGGGCCGGAGTAGAGGACTTCGTCGACGTGCCGACCCGCAGCTTCTCGTCGGGGATGATGGGACGGCTGGCCTTCTCGGTGGCCACCGATATCGAGCCAGAGGTGCTCGTGGTCGACGAGGTGCTGTCGGTGGGGGACAAGGCCTTCAGGGCCAAATCTCAGGCGAGGATGAATGAGCTGATCGGGGGCGGGTCGGCGGTGGTGGTTGTGTCGCACTCGATCGAACTGCTCAGAAACCTGGCGACCAGGGCGATGTGGCTGGAGCGGGGCCGGGTCAAGATGCTCGGCGCTGCCGACGAGGTGCTCTCCGGCTACCAGACCTCCGGTTAGAGCGACCGCCGGCGCCCGGCCAGTCCCCGGCGGTCACGACTTCCAGCCAGTCGGTCAGGGCTGCCGCCCGGCTTGCGCGCAACGCAGCCAGGTCGGCGGTCTCGATGAGCCGCCGCTGTTCCAACCAGGCATCATCATCGGTCATGAGCCGGTGGATGTGGTCTGCCATCTGGCCGGCGTTGTCGCCTGCCGCCACCAGGGTGGCGAGGCTGGGGGAGAGAACGGCAGCTGCGGCGGCGGATGCCACCACCGGAAGTCCGTGTGCCAGAGCGGATGCTATGCGTCCCCCGGTGCCGGTGGCGTATGGGAGAGGCACCACCAGCAGGCGGGCGACCGCATGTTCGCGGCTCAGGTCGGGCTTCCATCCGGCCACGCTGGCCCGGTCCGGCCTATCCCAGAGGCGGCGATAGGCCTCAGAACCCCGGCCGACTACTCGCAGTGGGATCGGGCTGCCCGCCCGGGCCTGCACCAACGCGGCGATTTCCTCCATCCACCACTCGACTGCCTGCAAGTTGGGGTGGTGCAACAGGTCTCCGATGAAGAGCAGGCCGCCATCGAGGGCAGGAGGGTTTTCGGCGGAGCCATCGCCGAGGCCTTCGAATGTGACGGTCGGCCGGCCCGAGCCGGAGCGCTGCAGGAAGGAGGCATCGACCCGGGAGGCAGCAACGACCGCATCGGCGTCGGCGAACGTCGCCATGAGCCGGCGGGCAGCTTCTTCCTTGCGGTCGGCCCCGGACTCCCGGCTGTGAGCGGCGGGGAAGCGGACTGTGGCGAGGTCGGTGATCAGCGGGGTACCGCCCGACAT
>JBPCTX010000328.1:0-6706 GCA_051011455.1 Acidimicrobiia bacterium
CCAAACGGGAGGTATCAGGATCGAGATCGACGTCGACCGGGGTAAGCGATGCAGCCCAGACGCCGGAGAGAGAAGTCATGGCCGCAGGATAACGGTTGCCCGGATTCAGCAACCGGCTAGTTCAGCCAGAGAAACACGAGGTAGGCGGCCAGAACGGCAGCCGACAGCGTGGCCACCACGTTGACCATGCCCCGCACATTCCGCTCGCCGTTACCAGCTGTCATGCAACTCCTCCTGCGCCGTCAGGTTAGGCCGTTCAATCGACGCTCGGGCTGCACCCGATCGGCCGCTCACAGCGATACCCCCGGGACCCCACGGTCTATGGACAGGTCCACAGCGAGCTACGGGACGATCAGAACAACTCAGTGGTACACGAGGCTGAGGATTCTGTGAGCAGGTCAAGAGTTGGGTTGTCGTCCAGACTTGCCGGTAATCCCGTGAAGGGGTTGATGTCTCCGGTCGCGGATGCCGTCAGAGCCAAGAACTCCAAGAAGTCAATGACCGACACCTGCGCCTCCATTTCATCAATTGTGCAGGTACAGAAGGCAAGGAGATTCTCAGCCGGCACATCGCCGGTGAACTCATCTGGAATCAAACACCCCTCGATGAATCCGTCCTTCACGGCGTCCGGATAGGTGTAGAGAAGCGTATCCATTTCGGCTTCGAGGGCTTCAATGGAGTCATTGGCGTCAACGGCGTCTGACAGCGCCGCTTCGAGCTCCAGAGCTCTGCTCGCGAGATCCGAGTTGGCATTGTCGAGGCTTTCCTCGGCGACCGCGAGTTTCCGCTTCTCCTGTTCGATCTCCGATTCCAAAGTAGCGAGGGATGCTGTCAGGCCGTCGTTCTCCTGCTCGAGAGTCAGGTACTCATCGGATTCGGTGACATCGCCTCCACTGCAAGCCGAAAGCAGCACCAGGAGGGCGACAACAGCGGGAGATCTGACAGATCGCAACTGACCACTTCCCTGCTCCTACCAAGGTGGCCAACAGCCACCAACAGCGGAGCGTCGAGCGCTTCCACCACAACCATACGCTCTGAAAGGCACGCAGGGGTGGATGCGTCGGTTATCCGCGTCGGCCTGGACCTGCGACTTTCAGGCCGTATCCCGAGAAGAGAGACACGCACATATCGGCGGCTCAAAGAGCCAGGCGACCGGTCGATGATCGGTGGAAGGCCGGCCAGACACTACATTGCTGTGGCGCAAGGGCGTTTAGCTCAGTTGGGAGAGCGGGAACCCTCCGGGTTCCCAGCGAGTTGCTGCCGCAACTCGACGCGACAATTGAATAGGGCGTTTAGCTCAGTTGGGAGAGCGCTTCCCTTACAAGGAAGAGGTCGGCGGTTCGAGCCCGTCAACGCCCACTATTGGTCAGCGCTGGCGCGACTGCAGAATTAGTTCGAACAGTTCCCGGTTCCAAACGGCGTGGACTTCGGGGGCGAGGTGGTTCTCCTGCCTGGGTGGAATCTCAACCCCGGCTTCCACTGCGGCGGCATTGAGATCGTGCAAGATGTCCGGCCAGCCTTGGGGCCACGGGTCTACGAATGACCTCAGCATTTGAAGGTCCCAATCCCAGTATTTCGCGTAGATGTCGGGTGCGTCGCGGCCGAGATCGAACCACTCCGCGACACTCTCCAGTGTCGGAATCCACGCCCAGAACTCGTCAACATCGCCACAGAACTCGATGACGCCGGCAGTGATCTCGTCCAACGTCAACCGCGGATCATCGGGCGAGATGAGTTTCCAGGCGCCGGCGATGAAGTCGTTGGTGGACGGGTCGATGTCAACATCGGCGGAGATCGCGCTCCAGGAGCGGTCCTCCTCGTCGGCCAGACCGATCCACATCAACTCGGATTGGCCCGACCACGGAGCGCTCGTCCACTCGGTGTCGACAAAGATCCGGCGAGTCATCGCCAGATTGTAGATCTCGCCACTACCCATAGCCGGGCTGCGGACTTCGCTGCCTCAAGCTCGTCAACGCCCACCAGTCCAGTCAGGCCGCACTTGGGATCAACCGAAAACTGCCGTCAGCCGCGCCATCGTCCGTTGTGTCCGGATCGTCATTGGGCCGAGGATCGCTTCGAGCCGGCCCAGGTTGAGCGCTGACTCCGAGATCGTCGTCATCGGCAGCCAGTAGAGATTCCGATCCTCGATGTCCAGGGCGTCCTCTGGCGTCGCCAGAGCCAGCGCGGCACCGTGATCCGAGGCCGTCGGTTGGGTCGCGAGGAGTGCGACCTGCACATTCCCGGCTGAGGGGACAACCATCGCTTCCGGGAACGGCTGCCTCGAAGCCAGCCTTGAGACCTCCGTGGCGCTTCTCACAAAGGTTGGCACCTCGTAGCCCAGGCAATCCTGCAGACCGAGTGCAATCCGGGTCTCCATGCCGGCCATTGACTCCTTCCCCACATCGAACAGGACGTTGCCGCTGGCCAGGAAGGCGGACACCCCTTCGAAGCCCATCGCCTCGAAGCAGGCGCACAGCTTGTCGTTCTTGACGCGCCGACGGCCGGTGTTGATTGCACGCAGGAAGGCAACATGGATCGGCATGGCGGGGAGAGTAACCAGGTGCCCTCGGCCCGCCTGGCTACTGATCGGCCGCCACCGCTGCGCCGAACAATCGCCGGGCAAGGCGAGAGTGGCCGGGTCTATTCCGGTTGGGCCTTCAGGTACTCGTCGGCTTCTCGGAGCTGGTCCTCCGAGAAGACGGCCAGCCCGTTGTCTCGCAACAGCTGAGCCGTCACGCCCGCCCCCGGGACCGTGCCGCCCTTGAATGTCCCGTCGTAGACGTAGGTGGAACCGCAGGTGGGGCTGCCATCGGTGAGAACCGCCATCACGCAGCCTTGCGAGACGGCCCGGGCCAAGGCCAGCTCCGCACCGCGCACGAACAACTCGGTCACGTCGCGTCCGTTGTCCTCCAGCACTCTGGCCGTCCCGGCCAGCACGGCGGATCCGTCACCGCCGACGGTCTCCGCCGGCGGGCGCGGGACTGCGAAGCCGGAAGCCAGCTCGGGACAGAAGGAAACCAGCCTCCCTTCGGTTTCCCAGCGGTCCCAGATGGCGGACTCGAAGTCGACGCCGGATTGGTTGTAGCGAATTGGCTGTCCGTTCATGCAGCCGCTCACCAGGATTCTGTTCATCATCCTCCCCTGCCGGGCAATGTACACGTTCGCGCCGGGCTTCGGCGGAGATCCTCAAGACCGCCCTCTCGCCTTCCGAAACAAGCGGTAGGCCACCACACACACCGGAGGAGTCGGCAACTCAAATGGCACGACCACGACCACAGGACAACTGGGATGCGATGGTCAAGCAGTACCTGGACGAGATCGGCACCTACGACTTGCTCGACGCTGCTGGTGAGGTCGAGCTTGCCAAGCTGATCGAGGCCGGCGAGGACGCCCGTCAATCCTTGAGCCGAGCCCGCTCCGGGGCCCGGCGGGCCGAACTGGAAGAGGTTCTGTTGGTGGGCGAGGATGCCAAGGCTGCCTTCATCCAGGCCAATCTCCGACTGGTCGTCTCTATTGCCAAGCGCTACACCGCCTCCGGACTGCCCTTTCTGGACCTGATCCAGGAAGGCAACCTCGGTTTGATCCGCGCCGTGGAGAAGTTCGATTGGAAGAAGGGCTTCAAGTTCTCAACCTATGCCACCTGGTGGATCCGCCAGGCCATCAACCGGGCCATCGCCGACAAGGCCCGCACCATCCGGGCCCCCGTCCACATGACCGACACCATCGGGCGGATCCAGAAGGCAGAGTCGCACATCTTCGCCCGGCTGGGACGCTCCCCCACCATCGAAGAACTGGTCGAGGAAACCGGAATCGAGAAGCGCAAGGTCATGCAAGCCATCAAGGTGGCGCCCGAGCCCATTTCGATCTTCGATCCGGTCGGCGACGACGGGGCCACCGTTGGTGACTTCATCGAGGACCACGAGTCACTCAGCCCGTTTGAGTTCGCCGCCGCCAACCAGCGCAAGCGGGTGCTCGGCGAGTTGCTGGGCAATCTCAACGAGCGTGAGCAGCGGGTCTTGACACTTCGCTTCGGGCTGCAAGACGGCATACCCCGCACCCTCGACCAGGTCGGCCGCGAATTTCGCCTGACCCGGGAGCGGATACGGCAAATTGAGGGTAAGGCGATGGCCAAGCTCCGTCACCCTCCCAACCCCGGAGGCGTCCAGGCCTTCGTGTCTCTCAAAGGCTGACATCCGGTAGAGTTTGGCCGATGTTCCGGCGCCTGATCCCAGTGTTTGCCTTCGCCCTGATCGCCGCAGCCTGCAGCGGATCGGGCGGCGATGCCGACACCTACCTGGACGATGCGGCCGCCATCACCTCGGGATACGAAACGGCTGCCGCTGCCATCTTCACCGACTACCTGGCAGCCCTGGATGCGGCCACCGCCGAGGATGGAGATGCCGTGTTCGCCTCTGCCAACCAGGAGTTGTTTGGAGGCCTGGCCGACGAGTTCGGGTCCGCCGTCGCCGCTATCGAAGATCTGACCCCACCCGGCGATGCTGAGGACCAGCACGACGCCTGGCTGGCCGCCGCCCGAGCCCTCAACGACGTCTTCCAGAGCACCAGCGGCCAGCTATCGACCCTCACAGACGGACTGGCCGTGAATGAAGTGATCTCCCAGCTACCGCTCGGCGATCTGCAAAGCGCCTACCGCTCTTCCTGCCAAGCGGTGGCAGCCGCGCTCACAGCCGAGACCACATCCGCCATTGCCTGCGAGCCGCCCTCCGACAGCAGCTAGTGCTCCTCGGTCCAGGCGTCGCCGGTGCCGTGCGGCAATTTGGTTGACGAGGCGGGACCCCAGGTTCCCGCCGCATATGGCTCCGGCGATGGTGGGTCGTCCAGCACCGGCTGATACAGCTCCCACGCCGCCTCCACCTCGTCGGAGCGAACGAACAGCGTCTGGTCACCCAGCACGATGTCTTCGATGAGCGTCGCGTAGGCGCCCGGCAGCTCACCGAACGCCTCGTCATATCGGAAGTCGAGCGGCACCGTCTGCAATCGCATGCCGTCGGCCGGCGCTTTCACGTCGAACAGGAGCTCGAATCCCTCATTGGGCTGAAGGGTGATGATGATCGCATCCGAGTGCACGTCGCAGGCACCGTCCACCTCGAAGAGCCACACCGGCGGCTCCCGAAACCGGACCACAATCTGCGTGAGACGTTCCTGAAATCGTTTCCCGGTCCGCAAGTAGAACGGAACCCCCTGCCAGCGCCAGTTGTCGATGTGAAGCCGCAGGCTGACGGCCGTCTCGGTGGTGGATCCCTCAGGCACGCCCGGCTCCTCCAGATAACCGGGCACCATCTCCCCTTCGATCACACCGCCGACGTACTGGCCGTAGACCACGTCTTCAGGCTCGATGGGAAGGATCGACCGCAGGACTTTCACTTTCTCGTCCCGGATGGAATCGGCGTCCAGTTTCACCGGAGGCTCCATCGCAACCAGGGTCAGGACCTGGGTGACGTGGTTCTGAATCATGTCTCGCAGAGCACCGGCCTGGTCGTAGTAGCCCGCCCGCGTTTCCAGCCCGAGGTGCTCCCCAACGGTGATCTCGACGCTCCGGACCAGAGAGCGGTTCCAGGCCGATTCGAACAGGGCATTCGCGAAACGGAAGACGAGCAGGTTCTGGACTGTCTCTTTCCCGAGGTAATGGTCGATCCGGTACACCTGATGCTCGTCGAACCGGGCATGGACCTCCCGATTCAACTCCTGGGCCGACTCGAGCGAATTCCCGAACGGCTTCTCGATCACCAGGCGGGTGAAGCCGGCACTCTCGTTTAGGCCGGCCTCTCCCAGGCCCTCGATGACCTGCGGAAAGATCGTTGGTGGTATCGCCAGATAGAAAGCACGATTGCCGGGCAGGTCGTTGGCGGTTTCGATGGCGGTGACCCTGGCCGCGACGGCGTCCCAGCCGTCGGAGCCGCCATCGCTGGACACATAGTGGATGGCAGTGTCGCACCAGGCCTCGACCGTGGCCGAGTCCAGGCCGGCCACCATGAGACTCTGGCGGGCCAGGGCCCGGTAGCTCTCGTCGTCGTGATCCTTGCGGCCGACGGCCAGCACATGGAACCGGTCCTGCCAGCCGTGCTCTTCGGCCAGACGGGCTATGGAGGGGAGCAGCTTGCGGCGGGCGAGATCGCCGGTGCCCCCGATGATGACGAACAGCATGGGTTGGAACGTGGTCATCAGGCTCCCCTCTCGACCGCGTGGCGCGACCCGGTCCGGTTCATCCTTATCCCTGCCAACCCGCCAATCTCCAGCCGCATGGCTACTCCTGTCCTCGCACTCCCAGTTCGGCGAGAGTGCTTCGCAGTCCGGCCGGGCTCTCGTAGTGGATGGCGTGCATGCCCTCGCCCAAGGCACACTCCAGGTTCAAGTCCCGGTCGTCGATGAAGACGCACTCTCCCGGGTCGCGCTGGGTGATTTGCAGGGCCAGCCGGTAGATCGCCGGGTCCGGCTTCTTCACTCCCAGGAACCCCGAGCTAAAGAACACCGAGAAGTATCTGTCCAGTTCGAATCGCTCGATGCGGGCCTGGTTTAGCTCGCGTGATTCGTTGTTGAGGGTGGCGAGAAGATACCGGCCGGAAGCGGCCAAACTGCCGACCAGCGCCAGCGCCTCCGGGTAAGGCTTGGACTCGGCCATCATCGCCTCCTGGAAGGTATCCGGGCTGAAGTCCCTCGACCGATAGAACACGGTGCGGTCCAGGTA
>JBPCTX010000329.1:0-3360 GCA_051011455.1 Acidimicrobiia bacterium
GGTCCTGACTGCTGCCATCGGGGGGTTGGTGATCGAGTTAGGCACTATCGCCATCGGTGGCACGTCGTGGGTGACCAATCCCTTGACCGGCGATTGGGACGAGTACACCGGGAGCCAGGCTTTCAACCCGGCGATCATGTTCGATCCCGAGCTGGGCTGGCGTCCGCTTCTGACCGAGGACATCAGCAACGCCCGGTTGATAGCCCCGGTGGAGGGGGATACGTATGTGATCGAAGGCACCGCCGCCGGTTCCAGGGTCGAGGTCCTGACCGCGGGGCTGGTTGAATCTCAGCCGGTCTCCCTGCGTCTCAGCATTGACAGAAGCACCGGACACGTCACACAGATGGACTTCTCCACTCTGGGCGAAGCGGGCGAGACCCGCTGGGTGTTGGACCTGACTGATTTCGGGGCCGAGGTATCGATCGACCCGCCCCAGGTGGGTTGAGCCGTGGCGCGGCGTCCTTCGCCCCCTGTGGTGCTGGCGGCCGTGGCGTTCGGCGTCTTCGTGGCGGCCGACGACCTGACCGTTGTTTCCACCATGCTGCGACAGATCATTGGCGATCTGGAGATCCCACTGCCGTCTGGATTCGATGATGCCGCCTGGATCGTCAACTCTTACCTGATCGCCTACGTGGCCGTGATGCCCTTCATGGGACGGCTCAGCGACCTGGTGGGAAGGCGCCAGGTCTACATTGGGGCCCTGGTCATCTTCCTGGCCGGCTCGCTGTGGATTCCCTTCACTTCTTCGCTGGGCTGGTTCATCGCCGCCCGGGTGATGACTGCCGTGGGCGGGGGAGCGATGGTCCCCGTCGCGCTGGCGGTGATTGGAGATATCTACGCCGAGGAGCGCCGGCCGCGAGCATTTGGGGTGTTGGGAGCGGTCGACACCATCGGATGGGTGTGGGGGCCGCTGTTCGGCGCCATGCTGGTGCGGTTCCTGGACTGGCGTTGGCAGTTCTATCTGAACGTTCCGCTGGCAGTGATCGGCATTGCCGTCGCCTGGTGGGCGCTGCAAGACCATGCCCGGCCCACCAGCCGGGCGTCTATTGACTGGCCGGGAGCCGCGGTCCTGACGGTGGCGCTGGTGGCCCTCAACATCGCGCTACTCGACACCGGCGAGATCGGCATTGTCAGTGAGTTGGAGGAGCTGTCCGGAGATGGATCCACGTCGACCACCTGGCTGTTTGGAGTGGCGGCTGCCGCCTTCGCTCTGTTCTGGTGGTTGGAACGAAGACGGACTCACCCGATCATCGATCTCCGCCTGTTCGGCCGACGCAACTTCACGGTCGGGGTGGGGGTGAACTTCCTGGTCGGGGCGGTTCTGATCGTGGCGATGGTGGACGTTCCCCTCTTCGTCAACCTGGTGGTGGAGACATCCCTGCAGGACGCAGCGGTGATGAGCGGCTGGGTGCTGTCCGGTCTGACGGCCGCCATGGCGGTCACCTCCTATCTGGGCGGGGTCGCCACCGAACGCACCTGGTATCGGCCTGTGATCATCGGTGGCCTGCTGACGATCGCTGCCGGCTTCTTGATCGTGGGGACCGCCTGGGATGCCGAAGTGGGGCCGTGGACCATGGGGTGGCAATTGGTAGTCCTGGGCGCCGGGTTCGGACTGGTCACGGCGCCTACCAACGCCGCCGTCGTGGACGCAGCCCCCGACGAGCAGCGCGGCACCGCGGCCGGCCTGGTGATCGTGTTCCGGCTGATGGGTCTGGCCGTCGGTCTATCGGCCCTCACCGGTTGGACCCTGCTCCGCTTCGATCGGCTCAGGTCGGGATTGGACCTGCCGGCGATTGGTGAACCCGGCTACCAGGAGGCCTTGGAAGCCGCCCAGGCCGACATCACTGCCCAGGCCCTCACCGAAACCTTCCTGCTGGCGGTCCTGGTTGTGCTGGTTGCGCTGGTGGTGGCGGTGGCGTTTCGCCGAAGACCGTCGGCACCGGTTCGGACCTAGGCCGGGTCGGGGTCGGTAGCCACCGGCAACCGCCGGGGTCCCGGACCCTGCTCGGCCAGCCGGTCGGACGGGTTGAACAGGGCACAGGCTCGCAACGACAAGCACCCGCAACCGATGCACCCGTCCAGATCGTTCCGCAGCGCCTGTAGCTCGGTGATCTGGCGGTCGAGGTGGGCCCGCCATCGACCGGACAGTCGCCCCCAGTCACGTTTGGTCGGGGTGCGGGCCTCCGGGAGCGCTTCCAGAGCCTCGGAAATCTCTGCCAGCGATAGGCCGAGGGTCTGGGCCGCCTTGACCACCGACACCCGCCGGATCGTGGCCCGCTCAAAGCGACGCTGATTGCCGTCGGTTCGCAGGCTGCTGATCAACCCGCGCTCCTCGTAGAACCGAAGAGCTGAGGTTGCGACTCCGGTGCGCTCGGCGACCTCTCCGATCGTCAGAAGTTCGGTGATGAGAATCTCCCAGAAAGGGTCTTGACTTCAAGTGTACTTGAAGTTGTACGGTGTCGGCATGACAACATCCACAGCGCTCGAGTACCACGATCTGCCTGCACTAATGACCCGGATGACCGGTGACGAGAAGCACACCGCCAGCGCCACCTCCACTCTCGATGTTCTCTGGGTCCTGTACGACCGGATTCTGAGAGTCGACCCCGCCAACGAAGCCGACCCCGACCGTGATCGATTCCTGCTGTCAAAGGGACACGGTCCGGTTGCCTACTACGCCGTCCTGGCCGCCAAGGGGTTCATCCCGGTCGGGATGCTCGATGATTTCGCCGGCTACCGGTCTCCACTGGGCCATCATCCCGATCGGACCCTGATCCCCGGGGTTGAGATCGGCAGTGGTTCGCTCGGGCACGGTCTGCCGATTGCCGTCGGCCAGGCGGTGGCGCTTGGAATCAAGGGATCGCAGGGCAGGGTGATCTGCCTGGTGGGCGACGCCGAGCTGGATGAAGGAAGCAATCACGAAGCGATCGCCTTCGCGGCCCGGTACGCCCTTTCCGGTCTCACCGTGGTCGTCGTCGACAACGACAGCGCCTCTCATGGCTGGCCGGGCGGGATCGCCGAGCGGTTCGCCGTAGAAGGATGGGCAACCGAGACCGTCGATGGCCGAGACCACGACACAATTGAGGCCGCTCTGCTCTCGCCGCACGAAGATAGGCCGCTCGCTGTGGTGGCCCGGGTGGTGGAGAAGCGCTGATGGGGACCGTTTCGCTGCGAGACCGGTTCGCAGAAGTGACCTCGGAACTGCTCGATGACCTTCCCGAGTTGGCGGTGGTGCTGGCCGACATCGGCGTCGGCCGTTTGGCCGAGAACGGTGCCTCGGCCCGGCATCCAGATCGGGTCATCAACGTCGGGATCCGTGAGCAGCTGATGATTGGAGTTGCCGGCGGCCTGGCTCTGAGC
>JBPCTX010000330.1:0-4083 GCA_051011455.1 Acidimicrobiia bacterium
GGGCCGTCCCACCAGGTGCCGGACAGTGCCAGCCGGTCCCAGTCCCGGCGGAACACCCGGCCGATGTCGGTGCGGACTCCGGCTATCTGGTCGAACTCAAATGCCACGCTGCAATACAACCACGCCGCCGGGCGCAGCCGGCCTTCGGTCTCGCGTCGCTATTCGGGGCGTTGAGCGATGGCAGCCTGAGCGGCGGCCAGCCTGGCCACCGGAACCCGGTACGGAGAGCAGCTCACATAGTTGAGGCCGAGTGTGTTGCAGAACGCAATGGACTCGGGATCGCCACCGTGCTCGCCGCAGATTCCGACCTCGATCTCGGGGCGCTCCATCCGACTGGCATCGACCGCCATTCGCATCAACTGGCCGACCCCGCCTGTGTCAATCGTGGCGAATGGGTTGGCAGGCAGGATCTCCTCAGTGAGATAGTCGATCAGGAACCCGCTCTCGGCATCATCGCGACTGATCCCGAAGGTGGTCTGGGTCAGGTCGTTGGTGCCGAACGAGAGAAACTCGGCGTATTCGGCGATTTCGTCGGCGGTCAGTGCCGCTCGCGGGATCTCGATCATCGTCCCGAACTTGTAGGAGATGTCGATTCCCTGCTCTTCCATCACCGCCTGCGCTTCGGCCTCCAGCACTTCGCGCTGGCGCTTCAGCTCATTCACATGGCTCGTGAGCGGGATCATCACCTCGGGATGGACATCGACGCCCTCGCGGGTCACCTCGCAGGCAGCTTCGAAGATCGCCCGCACCTGCATGCGGGTGAGTGCCGGCATCAAGATGCCGAGGCGGACGCCGCGGGTTCCCAGCATCGGGTTGGCCTCTCGCAGGGCCTCAACCCGGTCGAGCATGGTCGACTCGTCCGTCACCTGGCTGAGCAGATCATCGACTTCCTTGAGGTCGGTGGCATGGCTGAGCCGGATCTTGAGGTCGGCCAGGTCGTGGGTGAGTTCCTCATAGCCGGGCAGGAACTCGTGAAGTGGCGGGTCGATCAGTCGGATGATGACCGGCAGGCCGTCCATCACCCGGAACAGTCCGGCAAAGTCATCGCGCTGGAAAGGCAACAAAGCATCGACGGCTTCCCGACGCTCACCAGTTGACTTGGTCGTGATCATCCGCTGGACGATCGGGAGGCGCTCCTGCTCGAAGAACATATGCTCGGTGCGACACAGGCCGATGCCTTCCGCTCCATACTCCCGGGCTCGCTCCGCATCCACCGGGTAGTCGGCGTTGGCCCATACGCCCAGGGTTCGGAACTCGTCGGCCCAGTCGAGCAGCTTCATCAAGTAGGGATCCTGGATGTTGGGGACCAGTGTCTCCAACTGACCCAGGAAGACTTCTCCCGTGGTCCCGTCGATCGACACCCAGTCGCCTTCGTGGATCTCTTGCTCATCGATGGTCATGGTGCGGGCTGCCACGTCAACCTCGAGCGCGGCGGCTCCGACCACGGCCGGCTTGCCGAATTGACGCGCCACCAGAGCAGCGTGGCTGGTGCGGCCTCCGGAGGAGGTGAGGATCCCTTCGGCGGCCAGCATGCCATGCACGTCGTCCGGCCGGGTCTCGGGACGGACCATGATTACCGCCCGACCCTCTTCTTTGGCCCAGCGCTCAGCCAGATCGGCGGTGAAGGCCAGGACCCCGACGGCCGCCCCCGGCGAGACATTCAGTCCCTTGGCCAACAGGGAGGCATCCTGTTTGCCGGCCGATGAGAACTGGGGATGGAGGAAGAAGTCGACCTGGTCGGGAGCGACCCTGGTGATGGCTTCCTCCTTGCTGATCAGTCCTTCCTCGGCCATGTCGACGGCAATCCGGACTGCCGCCTGGGCGGTCCGCTTCCCGTCTCGTGTCTGGAGCAGCCACAGCTTCCCGTGCTCGATGGTGAACTCCATGTCCTGCATCTCGCGGTAGTGGTTCTCGAGGGAGCCGGCGATGGTCTTGAACTCCTCATACAGGCTTGGCATCGCGTCTGCGAGGGCGCTGATCGGCTCAGTCGGCCGGTTCCCGGCAACTACGTCTTCGCCCTGGGCGTTGATCAGAAAGTCGCCTTCGAGGTTGTTCTCGCCGGTTGTGGCGTTGCGGGACATCGCCACACCAGTGGCCGAGTCCTCGCCCATGTTGCCGAACACCATCGTTTGCACGTTGACTCCGGTGCCAAGGTCGTGAGGGATGTGGGCTGCGTTCCGGTAGTCCCTTGCCCGCTTGCCGTTCCAGGACTTGAAGACGGCCTCCGTCGCCATCCGTAATTGCTCGTAGGGGTCGGCAGGAAAGTCGATGTTGGCGAAACGTCGAACGATGTCTTTGAACTCATCGACGATTTGCTGCAGGTCCTCGACTGTGAGGTCGGTGTCGCTGGTGACGCCTCGCTCCTCGCGATGGTGTAGCAGCACCTCCTCGAACGGTTCGTCGCGGATTCCGAGCACTACCGATCCGAACATCTGGATGAGACGGCGGAAAGAGTCATAGACGAAGTGAGGATCACCGCTGCGCTCGATGATGGCATCGATGACCTGAGCGTTCAGCCCGATGTTGAGCACGGTGTCCATCATTCCCGGCATCGAGAACTTGGCACCCGATCGACACGACACCAGCAGCGGGTCCTGGACCGAGCCGAAGGTCTTGCCGGTCTTTTGCTCGATGGACTTGAGTGCCATCAGGACCTGGTCCCACATGTCGCCCGGGAACTCTTCACCGGCTGCCAGATAGGCATTGCAGGCCTCAGTGGTCACGGTGAATCCGGGGGGCACCGGGACTCCGATGCGGGTCATCTCGCCGAGGTTGGCTCCCTTGCCGCCCAGCAGCCCCCTTACGCCGTCCCAATCGCCGCCGACATACACCTCTGCCTCTTCGATCTCGTCGAAGGCATATACCCACTTCTGACTCATGTTCTCAATCCTTGTGTGACAAACCTTTGGAGGCCTTTCTCGAAAGGCCTATGGGCATTTTCGCCCGTGCGGGAAGGCTCCCCTAGGGCCGTGGGTCACACCGAAAGCGCCAGTTGCCCCCGGTGTCCGACAGGTCGGTCGGCCCGGTTTCTACTCCTCCAGGGGGCCCGATATCTCTTGCGCCTCTTCCCAGTGCTCAGCACCCTCACGCAGGGCGATTACCGCGATCACCAGGGCGGCCAGCGGGTCTGCCCACCACCAATCAGCGGCGGCATTCAGGATCAGCGAGAGCAGCACCGAGCCGGCCAGGAGCGCGTCGAGGAAGGTGATGCGGGCCTCCGCCCGAAGCGGGTCGCTTCCGAGCTCTCGACCGGTACTGCGCTTGAGCAAGGCGAGGGTCAGCATCACCAGGGCAGTGATCGCCAGATAGGCGATGCCGAGTGGCGACTCATCGGGAACCGTTCCGTCCACCAACCGGATGACGGCGCCGATGGCGAGGATCACCCCGAGCACTATGAACGCGATGGAGATCAGCTTCAGGGAGCGGAGAGTCCGGTGGTTCTCTTCCATGACCAGCAGGTCACGGCTGTGCCACACCACCACCAGCGAGGCGAAGACCTCGACCATCGAATCGGTGCCGAACGCCACCAGAGCGATTGAGCCGGCTGCCACCCCCAGCCCGATGGTGACGAACACCTCGACGCAGTTCCAGGCGATGGTGATCCAGACCAGGCGCAATCCGCGGCGTCTGAGCTGCTCCTGCTTCCCGGGGGGTGGGCTGCTCAATCTGTCGCGTCGGGCTCGGGAGCGAGCTCGTCGGGCGGTGGCGCCGTCTCCTGGCTGCCGAGCACCCGGTCCGACAGCTCCTGGAAGCGGGCGTCGTCAGCTTCTTGCTCCTCGAGGATCATGTCGATCCGTTCCTCGGGACTGGCTTCCAGCTCGCGTTCCTTGCGAGCCAGCTCGTCATCCAGTGCCTGCCCGGCCCTGGTCAGTCCTTCGGCGACGTCGGCTGCTTCTCGCTTGAAGATGGCGGTCAGTCTTTTCCACAGGGACACCTCTGCACGATACCCCAGGGCGATTCCCATAGAGTGCTGACCATGACCGGCCAGCGAGGATCAGAACGGCGCATCGTCACGGTTCTATTCGCCGACGTCGTCGGCTCGACTTCGATGGCCGAAGGCATGGATCCTGAAGATTGGACCGA
>JBPCTX010000331.1:0-2651 GCA_051011455.1 Acidimicrobiia bacterium
CTCCGATGTGAGGCCGCTGGGCGTGGACCAGGCGGCTGATCATTACGTAGGTGGCAAGCGCGGCTGCGGTCAGGAATAGCAAGGGGAAGAAGACTGCCAGCTCCTCGAATCCTTTCAGGTCCTCGGATAGGGCGGTGTTCGACGGTTGATCGGCCCGCGTGAAGCTGGTCGTAGCTCCGCTCTCTGCCGCCTCCGACAACAGCAGGTCGGCCACCGCCGCGTTCTCATCGCCGCCGTTGAAGTAGACGACGGCTTCGGTCGGCCTGTCAGTCCCGGCCAGCTCCCGGGCCAGAGACTCGGGCACGAAAGCCACGCCGAAGTTGTCGGGCGAGGTCAGGAGTCCTTGCCGGTCGCGAGCCGGCCAGATGTACTCGGGCGAGGAGGCAACCCCACCGGCCTCGACGGTCACCCACCCGGTCGGGCCCAGGATCGCGAAGGTGGCGCCGGGTGCGAGCTCGAAATGGTCGGCCATGTGCTCTTCCACCAGAACCCGGGTGGGTTCCGAGGCGGTTAGGTAGGCACCGTCGGCCACTCGCACCTGGTTGACGGATGGCTGGCCCGTGGTGGGCAGTCCGACAACTCTTCCCAGCAGCTTGAGCCCTCCGACCCGGATTGGGACATCGGCCACGGTCCGGAGCTCGACAGATTCGACGCCATCCTGGCTGCCGGCAGCCGAGGCGAATGCTTCGACGTCTCCTCCCGCCACTGTCAGGTTGGCAAACCGGAACTCAGTGGCCGTGGTTTCGTATGAAGCGGCCAGATTCTGATAAGAGTCGTATGAGGCGGCGAAGATGGTCACCCCCAGGAAGATGGTGATGATCACCGCCAGAAACTGTGCTCGCTGGGCCCCGATATCACGCAGCAGCTTGTGCCGGAGCGGGCTCACCATGTCAGCTCCGTGGCCTCCACCGGGTTCGGGTTGTGCCGGTCTTCCACGATCTCGCCGGAACGCATCCGCAACACTCGATCGGCCATTTCACCGATGGCGGCGTTGTGGGTGACGAGCAGGACGGTTTGGCCCCGCTGGCGGTTCACCTTCCGGAGCAGGGCCAGGATGAGGCGCCCGGTCTCGAAGTCGAGCTCGCCGGTCGGCTCGTCGCACAGCAGGATGGGCGGCGACTTGGCCAGGGCACGGGCGATGGCAACACGCTGTTGCTCGCCGCCGGACAACATTGACGGGAAGTGGTCGAGCCGTTCGGCCAGTCCCACCTGCTCCAGCACCTCGCCTGCCCGGTCTGCTCCGTCGCGCATGGTGAGGTTGGCTACCAGCTCAACGTTCTCGGCCGCGGTGAGGGTGGGAATCAGGTTGAAGAATTGAAACACGAAGCCGACCGCGGATCGCCGGAACTCGGTTCGCTCATCGGCGGTCATGCCCAGCAGCTTCACGTCCTCGACGATCAAGTCGCCAGAGGTGGCTTCGTCGATGCCTCCGATCAGGTTGAGGAGAGTCGTCTTTCCGGAGCCGCTCGGCCCCAGAATCACCGTGAACTCGCCCGAGGCGATCTCGGCATCGACCCCGGCCAGAGCGTGGACCGCCGTTGGGCCTTCTCCGTAGGTCTTCCATACGTTGGTGAGGGACAATCCCATCGGTAGCTACCTTTCCTGTGCTCGGAGTCCCGAGAATGCGATTTCGATCTGGGCGGCCACAGATCGGCGGACGGAGGCGGGGGCAACCTCGTCGACGGACGCGTACATGATCAGCTGCGTGGCGAGGATGGAGTAGAGGAGTACCACGGCTTCGGACACCTCAAATCGGAGGCGACCGGAGGCGGCGTACGGCTCGAGCAGGCCGCCCATCTGGTCGATCAACAGCTTGTCGAGTCTGATCAACTCTGGAAGAACGTCTGAGACCTGACTGAACCCGGCCGCGAATGCCTCGCGCAGCAGTTCCCGCTCCAGGCTCAAGAACCCGTCCAGGTAGGCGGCGGTAAGTGTTTGCACCGCCACAGCCGGTTCGCCCGGCGGATTCGCCAGCACCGCAGCGCCGTCGTCCATCATCGTGGCAACGCGGGCTCCGATGTGGGCGAGGAGGATGGTGTTCTTGGTTCCGTAGTAGTTGTACAGAGTGCCGACCGAGACCTCAGCTGCTGCCGCGATCTCTTCCATTGTGGTGGCAGCGAACCCTTTGCGGGTGAACAATGCCCCGGCCGCATCCACCAGCCGGTCGGCGGTTTGTTGCTTCTTGCGCTCCCTGAGACCGGTCATCCACTCTCTCCTTTTCTTTAGCCACTATAAAATTCAAGTAACTTTAAGAATAGGGCCAAAGGACTCCACCGCCGGGAAGGTGGGGGTGCAAGCCCGTCGCGGGGCCGGTACTCTCCGCCTCCGGTCCTAAGGAGGCGCCATGGCCAAATACACGAAGGTGACGCTCGACGAGTCTGAGATCCCACAGCAGTGGTACAACATCATCCCCGATTTGCCGGCCCCGCCTCCGCCCCCGCTACATCCGGGCACGCATGAGCCGATCGGGCCTGACGACCTGGCTCCGTTGTTTCCGATGGAGCTGATCGGCCAGGAGGTCAGTCAGGAGCGGTACATCGACATTCCGGGTGAGGTCCTGGACGTCTATCGACAGTGGCGTCCCACGCCGCTTTTCCGGGCCCGTCGGCTCGAGAAGCTGCTCGATACGCCGGCCAAGATCTTCTACAAGT
>JBPCTX010000332.1:0-17170 GCA_051011455.1 Acidimicrobiia bacterium
CTCGTCTACAACATTCCCGGCCGCACCAGCCGCCTGATCGAAGTCGAGACCCTCGCCCGGCTCAGTCAGCACGAGCGCATCGTGGCCACTAAGGACGCCGTCGAGGACATCGAGTTCACCCGCCGGACGCTGGCGGCCGTGTCCGAGACTTTCGCCGTCTACTCCGGGCAAGACTCCTTCACCCTGCCAATGATGGAGATCGGAGCCGTCGGCATCGTGTCGGTGGCATCGCATCTGGTCGGCAATCAGGTCCAGGAGATGGCCAGCGCCGCCCGTGACAAGGATTACGACGCCGCCCGCTTGATCCACGATCGGCTGATGCCGCTGTTCGAGGCGCTGTTCGTAGAGCCCAACCCGATGCCGTTGAAGGGAGCTTTGACCGAGGTGTGGCAGCCGGTCGGAGATCCGCGGCTCCCATTGGTTCCTCCCCAGCCCGAGACCGTCGCCCAACTGCTCGAAGCGCTGGAGGCGGCCCAGGCCGCATGAGCGTAAAGGTCACTTTTCTCGGCGGCCTGGGTGAGATCGGGCGAAACTGCGCGGCGGTCGAGATCGATGGCCGCATTGCTCTCATCGACTGCGGGCTGATGTTTCCCGAAGAGCACATGCTGGGCGTCGATCTGGTGCTGCCCGACTTCAGCTGGCTGGTGGACCGCCGCGACGACGTTGCCTGTGTGATTCTCACTCATGGCCACGAGGACCACGTCGGCGCCCTCTCCTATTTCCTGGCCGAGATCAACGTCCCGGTGTATGGAACCAAGCTGTCTGTGGAATTGGCCGGCAGCCGGGTGGAAGAGAACGGGATCGATGCCACCTTCCGGCCCCTCGAGGACAATCAATGGGCCGAGGAGGGACCGTTCCGTTTCAAGCTGGTACCGGTTTCACACTCCATCCCGCACGGGGCCGGGGTGGCGATGGAGACCCCGGAGGGCCTCATCGTGCATTCGGGGGACTTCAAACTCGATCCCACCCCGGTCGACGGACGACCCACCGACCTGCCAACGTTCGCCGAGCTGGGCCGGGAGGGGGTGCGGCTGCTGTTGGCCGACAGCACCAACGCGGAGCGCCCCGGCTTTGTCCCGTCCGAGTCCTCGTTGGGGCACAGCCTGTATGAGATCATCGCCGAGTCGAGCGGCCGGGTGATCGCGGCCTGTTTCGCCAGCCACCTGCACCGGGTCCAGCAGATCGTCGATGCCGCCATCGACTCGGGGCGCAAGGTGGCTTTCCTGGGCCGATCCATGGTCCGCAACGTTGACATCGCGGCCGAGCTGGAAGCGCTAACAGTCGCCAGCGACAAGATCGTTCCCATCGATCAAGTTGGCGACATGGAGCCTGCCGAAGTGTGCGTCGTGTCCACCGGCAGCCAGGGGGAGCCCTTCGCTGCTCTCTCGCTGATGGCAGCCGGTGAGCACCGTGCTGTCAAGCTGGAAGAGGGCGACACCGTCCTGATCTCGGCAACGCCCATCCCGGGCAACGAGAAGTCGGTATCGCGAGTCATCAACGGCCTCACCCGGCGGGGGGCCAGGGTGTTTCACGGCCGCAACGCCAACGTCCACGTGTCCGGGCACGGCAGCCGCGACGAGTTGCTCACCTTCCTCAACCTCATCCGACCCAGGGCCTTTGTCCCCGTCCACGGCGAGTACCGGCATCTGAAGGCTCACGCCGACCTGGCGGAAACGATGGGTGTGCCCGACGTGGTTGTCTGCGAAGACGGCGACGTCATCATCCTCGACGGCGAGGAGACGATCGTCGAACGCCGGGCGGTCCCGGCCGGCTACGTCTACCTGGACGGCACCGGGGTGGGCGACGTCAGGCGAGCGATCCGCGATCGCCGGCACCTGGCCGACGACGGGGTGATAGTCGTCACGGTCGGCGTCGACATGCAGACCGGCGAGTTCGTGCACGGCCCGGACCTCGACAGCCACGGGTTCATGGACGCCCCCGACGAGATCCTCAAGACGGCAGGGATGGAGATCGTCGACATGGTCGGCAAAGGCAAGACCGACGCCGACACCTGCCGCCGCAAGATCGTCCAGGCCGTCCGTACCGTCACTCGCCGCGAAACCGCCCGCCGCCCGGTAGTAATTCCGGTAGTAATCGAGTTCTGAGGCGAGCCGGAGGCTCGCCTGCGGCTCGCCGGCTTTCAGCTATCAGCTTTCAGCTGTCAGCCAGAGGCGAGCCTTGGGCTCGCCGGCTTTCAGCTATCAGCTTTCAGCTATCGGCCAGAAGGTGGCGCAGTTTCTTCCCCGCCCGGAGGGCGGGGTGGCTCCGCCGCAGGCGGAGACGGGGTGGGGGAGGCGATGAATCACCCAATCAGCAGCACAGGAAGGCGCTTTCAGCCAGAGGCGAGCCTTGGGCTCGCTGGCCTTCAGCTATCAGCTTTCAGCTTTCAGCCAGAACTGGCACTTCTCTTCCCCGCCCTGGGGGCGGGGTGGCTCCGCCGGAGGCGGAGACGGGGTGGGGGAGGGGGCGATCCCCCAACAATCTGGCTTGCTGCTTGCTGCTTACTGCCTGCTGCCTGCTGCTTGCTGGCTCAACGGGCAACGGGAATTAGACCGCACTCGTATCGCGACTGGCTGCCGATCCTCCACCCGCTTGATTGAGGCCGTGTTTGAACCAGCGGACGGGGCGGCGCATCTGGTCTTCTACGAACACTCCGAGGCCGATGGCGAGGAAGACGTCGCCGAGGGAGACGATGTTGCGGATGATCCGCACCGGGATCACATCCCCCAGAAACGCCAGCTGAGTGCTCTCGTCCATCAGTACGTGTTTGGAGAGCGCATCGAAGTCGGCTGCTGTGATCTCCCTCCCCAGGCCGATGGTGGCGGCCTCGGGCAGCACCGGCATGCCGCCGTTGACGGCTATCACCGCGAAGTTCATGAATACGCCAAGGCCGACCAGCCACATGCCGGCCTCGTGGCGGTTGAGCCAGGCAATCGCCAGCAGCGGTATGAACGACAGGATCAGCAGTGTCACCGCGGCATCGTGAGACCAGGTCTTGTCGGACGGCAGTCGATCGGCGACTGCCTGCATCCCGAAGCCGAGCAGTAGCAGTGGCCAGGCCCGTAATTTGATCTCGGAGAGGTTGAGGAAACGCCCGCCCCGCAACAATGCCATCACGATTGAGATGAGAAGAACAACCGCCAGCCACGCCATATCCGGAACCGTACCAGAGACCCCGCAGCATCTGGTTCAGGGGTAGATTGCCGCCATGGGTTTCTTCGATAGACAGTCCGGCGAGTTGCAGAAGCGGGGTCTTGACCCATCACGGCTCCCACCCGGCCAGTACTTCACGGACCGGTTTCCGGTGCTACACGCCGGAGTCGTCCCGGACGTAGATACATCCGACTGGGATTTCGACGTTGATGGTCTGGTCGGCAACAGTGAGCGCTGGACCCTCGACGAGTTCAAGGCTCTGCCCTCGGCGGAGTTAACCGCCGACATTCACTGCGTCACCAAGTGGAGCAAGTTCGACACGCAGTGGCGGGGAGTACCCACCACCGAGGTGGCAAAGATCGTTGAGCCGTCTCCCAGTGCCACACATGTGCTGGTCAGGGCCGAACACGGATTCACGGCCAATCTGCCCCTGGAGGATTTCCTGCGGGAGGACAACTTGTTCGCCTATGAGTTCGGGGGAGAGGACCTGGAACTTGACCATGGCTGGCCATTGCGGCTGGTGGTCCCTCACCTCTACTTCTGGAAATCGGTCAAATGGACCCGAGGTTTCACAGTGCTCGACCATGACGAGCCCGGGTTCTGGGAGCGCAACGGCTACCACATGTACGGCGATCCGTTCCAGGAGCAGCGCTACTGGGGCGACTGATCACCCGGAGGCACTGCTTCCATTGACTGGTCGGTTAGTTCCGACCGCACATTTCACCAATATTGACGACCGGTTGCTGTGCCAATTCGCTCACAATTAGTTCCAACCGAGGGGCTTTCCGCACCGGCAGGTCCGCGATATGAGGAAAGGGGAGCAAGTGCTATCACAACTAGCGAGCTTCTTCCGGGCCTACCTGACGTCGGATGAGGGCGCCACGATGGTTGAGTACGGCATCATGGTTGCGCTCATTTCCGTGGTGTCGATCCTCGTCATTGGCGCACTGGGCGTGGATGTCTTCAACGCATTCAACCAATCGCATCAGGCCATCACTCCTGGACCCTGACCGGTTGCCGACCGACAAGGTTGGCTTAGAGCTCGGCCCGGACTCCCGGCATGGACAAGACCTGACTTCCGGCGGGCGAGCCCAACAGATGGGCGACCTCTGAGAGCGGGGCCGTGGCGGCCAGTAGCTCCCGGGCCAGCAGCTTCTCGTCGTCGCGCGATTCCCGGCCTATGAGAGCGGCTATTGGGCTCTTCGGCTTGGGGAGCACCGTCAGCCGGTAGGACTTGTCCGCTTCGATGCCTGCTTCCTCCCGAGCCAGGCGAACGGCCGTTTGGAGGCCGCCCAGCTCGTCCACCAGGCCGCGCTCATGAGCATCCGATCCGGCCCATACCCGGCCGCGAGCTATCGCCTCGGCCGATTCGAAGCTCAAATCCCGCCCTTCTGCCACCTTGCCGACGAACTCGTCGTAGATGGAGTCGAGCAGCGCTTGGAAGCGCTGGTGCTCCGTCTCCGAGAATTCGTGATCGCTGCTCATGAACCGGGCGTTGTCGCCCAGTGCCACGTCATCGAAGGTGATACCTGCCCTGGCCCAGGCCTCGCGGGTCATGAGCTTGCCGGCCACAACGCCGATTGATCCTGTCAGTGTCCCCGGTTGAGCCACGATCCTGGTGCACCCGGCGGCAATGTAGTAGCCGCCTGATCCAGCGATGTTGCCCATGGAGGCAATGACCGGCTTGCCTGCTTCGATTGCCTGCCGGGTGGCTCGCCACATGGTGTCCGACGCCACCGCTGAGCCTCCCGGGCTGTCGATCCTGAAGACGATTGCCTTAACCCGCTTGTTGTCGATCGCGGAGCGGAACGCCCTGGTGACGTCGTCGGCGCCCATCGATGCCTGCCGGGTGAGTGGATTGAAGCTGGAGGAGCCCTGGGTGACCATCCCCGTCCCGTAGATCACCGCGACGGTCGGGCCGCGCCGATGGGCTCGTTTGGCTCGCTTGAGGTAGGTGGCGATGTCGAGTGTTCGCCCGCCTGCCCCCCAGCCCTCGCGGATGCCGGCGTAGACCTGATCCCGGTACAGCAGGTCATCTACCAGACCTGCTTCTTTCGCTTCGGCGGCCAGAAGTGGGGCTCCGTCCACCAGCGTCCGGGTGGCATCGGCCTCCAGTCCCCGCCCTTTTGCGATGCCCGCCACGAGTTGGTCGAACTGTGCCCCCACGTACATGGTGGTGGCCTCCCGTTCCGGGGGCACCATTTCGGTTTCGGTCAGCACGTACTTGGCCGCCTTGAACTCGTGGCGGTGATCGAGCAACGGCTTGACGCCCAGCTTGTCGAGCAGACCTCGCAGGTAGAACTTGCGCCGGACGATGCCGGTGATCCCCAACTCGCCTCCGGGCTGGAGGTACAGCTGGTCAAAGGCCGCCGCGATGAGCATGGTGGGCAGCGAGCCGGACTGCAGTTCACCGAACGTCTCGGCGTAGGCCACTGTCGGCTTGCCGGATGCGGCGAACCCGGCGATGGCATCGGCGATCTCCTGGGCGCGAGCCACCCCGGGACTTCCACCCCCGACCCTGGCCACCAGGCCCTTGACCCGTTTGTCGGAGGCGGCTCTTTCAAGGGCGTCGACCAAGTCGCGTAGTGGATAGGCCCTGGCTGCTTGAGCTCGGGCCAACGGCGAGTCCGGGATCCGCTCGACGATCCCGCGGTCGAAGTCGATCTCCAGCACCGTCTTCCCCGCCACCCAGCTGCGACTGAGCCGCCATCCCAGCCAGGCCGCTCCCAGACCGCTGAACAGGCCGAGGGCCGCCCATCCATTGGTGAATGCGCCGGCCACAGCCGCCACGACCACTATCGCTCCAACGGACCCCAACAAGACAACTAGAGGCAACGCCAACGATCGAAGAGTCTTCATGCCGTGAGGCTAGGCCCGAACGATGACCGAGGACTAGGAGACAACCGCCTCGCCATCCTTGATCACCATCCTCACCAGATCGGTGCCGGGCCGGTAGGGGATCTCCAGATAGCTCTCGGCCTCCAGCATGACCAGGTCGGCGGACGCGCCGGGAGTGATCCAGCCCCGGTCATCCATCTGCAGCGCCCGAGCCCCTCCCCGCGTTGCCGCCCACAACGCCTCTTCGGGGGTGAGGCCCGCGGTCAGGGTCGCAGTTGCCACTACCAGTTGCATGTTCTCTACGTAGCTGGTTCCGGGGTTGCAGTCGGTGGCGATGGCGACGGGAACGCCGCCGTCCCAGAGCTGCCTCGCCGGTGGTGGGGCCAGACGCAGCGACAGGGAGACCGTCGGGAACAGGACCGCCACCGTTCCGGCCGCTTTGAGTCCGGCCACGTCGTCCTCGGTGATGTGGTCGAGATGATCGGCGGTCACCGCACCGATCTCCGCTGCCAACGCTGCGCCGCCTGAGTGTCCGAGCTGGTTGGCGTGGAGCCGCGGTGCCATGCCCAATGCCGAGGCGGCGGCGAGGATGCGGCGGGATTCGTCGACGGTAAAGGCGCCGTCATCACAGAAGACATCACAGAACGAGGCCAGGGCCGCCGCCTCCGGGAGCATCTCGTCGATCACCTCCTGGACGTAGGCCTCGCGATGGTCCCGGTGCTCGACCGGGACAACGTGAGCGCCCAGGAATGTCTTGACCACATCGATCGGGACCAGGTCATCGATGGCTGAGGCCACTTCCAGCATGCGAACCTCGGTCCCCAGATCCAGGCCATACCCGGACTTCACCTCGACCGTGGTCGTTCCGGTACCCAGCATCCGTCGCGCCCGATGGACGCCCTGGGAGATCAGGTCGGCAGTGCTGGCATCGCGAGTGGCGGTGACAGTGCTCTGGATGCCGCCCCCGGCCGCCATGATCTCTTCATAGCTCTCGCCTCGCAGCCGGCGGGCGAACTCGTCGGCCCGGTTGCCGCCAAAGACCAGATGGGTGTGGCTGTCGACGAACCCGGGTATCACGGCTCTACCGTCGCAGTCGATTTCGGGGAGCTGCCGAAACTCGCGCAGCAGGCCGTCTTCGGGCCCGACCCAGGCCACCCTCCCTTCCTTGACGGCTACGGCAGCTCCGCTCTCCAGCCCCAGCAGCCCATCCCGATCTGGATCATTGGTGACCAGTTGGCCGATGCCGGTCAGCAGCAGGTCGGCAGCAGCCATCAGTCGCGCATGGGGATGCGCACGCCCCGGTCCGACGCCACTTCGAGGGCGCGTTCATATCCGGCGTCGGCGTGACGAATCACGCCCATCCCGGGGTCGTTGGTTAGCACCCTCTCGAGCCGTTCGGCCGCTTCCGGTGTGCCGTCGGCAACCACCTGGGCACCGGCGTGAATCGACTTGCCGATGCCGACCCCACCTCCATGATGAACCGCCACCCAGGCCGCTCCCGAGGCCGTGTTGAGAAGAGCATTGAGGATCGGCCAGTCGGCGACTGCGTCGGCCCCGTCCTGCATGGCCTCGGTCTCACGGTATGGGGAGGCGACCGAGCCGGAGTCCAGGTGATCGCGTCCGATCACGATCGGTGCGCTGACGGCTCCCGACGCCACCAGATTGTTGAACGCCAGGCCGGCCTTGTGTCGCTCGCCATACCCGAGCCAACAAATGCGGGCGGGCAGCCCCTGAAACTCGACCCGTTCTTCGGCCATTTCGAGCCAGCGGGCCAGGCCCTCGTTGTCGGGGAACAGTTCGAGGAGGGCCTGATCGGTGGCCTTGATGTCGGCGGGATCCCCCGACAACGCCATCCACCGGAAGGGGCCGAGCCCTTCGCAGAAGAGGTCGCGGATGTAGGCGGGCACGAAGCCCGGGTACTCGAAGGCCCGCGTGAAGCCACCGGCCACCGCTTCTCCCCGCAAGTTGTTGCCGTAATCGAACACCTCGGCGCCGGCGTCCTGGAATCCCACCATCGCTTCGCAGTGTCTGGCCATCGACTCCCGGGAGACCTTGATGTAGGCGGCCTGGTCCCGGCGCAACTCGGCGGCGGCCTCCAGGTCGTATCCGGCCGGGATGTAGCCGTTGAGGGGGTCGTGGGCGGAGGTCTGATCGGTGACGATGTCGATGGCGACACCCCGGTCGAGCAGTTCCGGGAAAACCTCGGCGGCGTTGCCGAGGACGCCGATCGAGACTGGCTCGCCGGCCTCCTTGGCTGCGATCGCTCGCTCGACGGCGGAATCCAAGTCTTCGGCCCACTCATCCAGGTACCGGGTTTCCAACCGTCGCTCAATCCGGGTGGGGTCTACTTCCACGCACAGTGCCACGCCGTCGTTCATCGTCACGGCCAGCGGTTGTGCGCCGCCCATGCCACCCAGTCCGGCCGTGAGGGTGATGGTGTTGCGCAGGGTGCCTCCGTATGACAGCTCGGCGATGGCCAGGAACGTCTGATAGGTGCCCTGCAGGATCCCCTGAGTGCCGATGTAGATCCACGAACCCGCCGTCATCTGGCCGTACATCATCAGGCCTTCGGCTTCCAGCTCCCAGAAGGTTTCCCAATCGGCCCAGTCGGGCACCAGCAGGCTGTTGGCAATCAGCACCCGGGGCGCCATTTCGTGGGTGCGAAAGACGCCGACCGGCTTGCCGGATTGAACCAGCAGGGTCTCATCGTTCTCCAGAGTCTTCAGGGACCGCACGATGGCGTGGTAGGAGTCCCAGTCCCTGGCGGCCTTGCCCCGCCCGCCGTAGACGACCAGCTCGTCGGGATTCTCGGCCACGGCCGGGTCGAGGTTGTTCATCAGGCACCGGAGAGCTGCTTCTTGTAGCCACCCCTTGGTGGTCAGCTCGGTCCCGTGCGGAGCATGGATTGGATCCACCCCGTCCTCCTGTTCGATTTCTCCGGCCAGGCTACCGGTGCCGGGTCAGTCGATCCCGCCGGCTCGCAGCAACTCGCCGGTTGCCACCATCAATGCCACTTTCTCGATCTCGCCTGCGATCTCCCGATCCTCGCCCAGTGGTGGGACGGATTGGCGGATGTGTTCCACAACCGCCTGGACCCGGGCCGAGGGCAGCAGCGGCTTGCGGTATTCGAGGCCCTGGGCTGCGCACAGGATCTCGATTGCCAGAACCCGGCGAGTGTTCATGAGCACATCCCACAGCTTGCGGGCAGCCCCCCATCCCATTGAAACGTGGTCCTCCTGGCTGCCGGAGGTGGGAATCGATTCGACCGAGGCCGGATGGCTCAGCACCCGGTTCTCGGCTACCAGAGAGGCAGCGGTGTATTGGCTCAGCATGTAGCCGCTGTTGATGCCCGGCTGGGGGGACAGGAACGCCGGCAGTCCCGCCGAGTGGTTGGGATCGAGCAACCGATCGGTGCGGCGCTCGGAGATGCTTCCGAGTTCGGTAACCGCGATCGCCATCATGTCGAGAGCCAGTGCCAGCGGCTGACCGTGGAAGTTGCCGGCCGAGATGACCTCGTCGGTTGCCGGAAGCACAATGGGATTGTCGACCACGGCACCCAGTTCCACCTGGAATGCCGAGGCTGCGTAGGCGAGCGCATCACGGGTGGCGCCGTGGACCTGGGGAGCACATCGCAAGCTGTAGGCGTCCTGGACTGCGTGCACGAAGTCGTCGTGGTGGCTGGCCTCGATGGCGCTGCCGTCGATGAGTCCGGCGATGACCCGGGCCGATTCCACCTGGCCCGGGTGAGGCCGCAGGGCGTGGATATCGGGGCGGAAGGGCCGGGCGCTTCCCATCAATGCCCCCACCGACATGGCGCAGGCCAGGTCGGCGGCGGTGACCAATCGACGGGCCCGGTGCAGGCTGATGACGGCGAAAGCCAGCATTCCCTCGGTGCCGTTGAGCAGGCTCAGGCCTTCCTTGGCTTCCAGGGTGAGCGGTTCGATGCCCGCCCCGGCCAGCACCTCCCCGGCCGGCCGCCGCTCTCCTTCAACCAGCAGTTCGCCTTCTCCAATCAGGGGAAGGGCCAGGTGGGCGAAGGGAGCCAGGTCGCCGGATGCCCCGACTGAGCCCTGACCGGGCACCACCGGCAGGAGGTCGTTGTTGAGCAGGTCGAGAATTCTCTCCACGACGACGGGCCTGACCCCCGAGTGTCCTTGAGAGAGGGTGCGAGCCCGCAATAGCAACATGGCTCGCACGATCGGCGCCGGTACCGGGTCCCCAACCCCGGCAGCGTGGCTGCGCAGCAGCCGAACCTGCAGAGTGGTCGCTTCGGCCGGATCGATGCGGGTGCTGGCCAAGGCCCCGAATCCGGTGGTGATCCCATAGACGGTGCGGCCCTCGGCGACCGCCTCTTCAACAATTGCCCGAGCCGGCGCCATCCGCGCTGCCACCGATTCATCCAGGCGCACATCAATCCCGCCGTGGGCGACGTCGATGACGTCCTGGAAGCTCAGGGGCCCCCCGTCAACGATTACTGCTCGATCGGCTATCACCAGCGCCAGGCTAGAGATTCTGGGCCGGGGCTTGCAGGCATCAGACCGACCTAGTGAATCGAGCGGCCCAGCTCATCGCGCTCGCGGTCCATCCGGGCTAACTCATCCTCACCCTTGATGACGATCTTCGGATCGGGCGTGAAGTCGAGCGACCGGTCCCGGCCCTCGTAATCGACTGCGTTCAGCATCACCTTCATGGCGTTGAGTCGAGCCTTCGGTTTGCTGTTGGATCGGATGATGGTCCAGGGGGCCTGGGAGGTGGAAGTGCGCTCGAGCATACGGTGCTTCATCTCCGTGAAATCGTTCCAGTACTCCTGGGCCTGGCGGTCCACCTCGCTCAGCTTCCACTGGCGGAGGGGGTCGGTCTCGCGGCGGTCGAACCGCTGTGCCTGGACCTCTTTGTCAACACTGAAATAGAGCTTCACCAGGACGGTGCCCTGCCTCACGAGGTCCTTCTCGAAACCCACGACGCCCTTCAGGAAGTCGCGGTACTGGGTCTTGTTGCAAAAGCCGAGCACTGGTTCCACCAGGGCCCGGTTGTACCAGGAGCGGTCGAAGAGAGCGACCTCGCCGCCGGTGGGGAACTTCTCGACATACCGCTGGAAGTACCACTGCGTGCGCTGGTCATGAGAGGGCTTGCCCAGGGCCACCACCCGGTATCGCTTCTCGTTCATATAGCGGGTGATCCGGCGGATGGTGCCGCCCTTGCCGGAGGCATCCCGTCCGTCGAACAGGACGATCATCGGTGTCTGGTTCATTTCCAGGTGATGCTGCAGTTTCAGCAATTCCACCTGGAAGGGACGCAGCGGCTCGTCCTGGGCGATCTGGGCCCGCAGCCGGTTGCGTTCCTTGGTGACTTCCTTCAGTCGCGCCTTCAGCTCTTCGAGGCTGGGGATCGGTGCCTGCTCCGCTTCCTCGTCAGGCGTCACGTCGGTGGTCATGCCTACACGGTAACACCAGAGCGCGAAACCCACCCTGGACAGATGGGGTCGAGATCGTTGTTGTCAATGGCTGAAATCGGGAGCGGCAATAGGCAGTAGGCCGGATGCGGAGCAAACTCGCAAGCAACGCCTACGGCGTTGCCGCCATCCGCCTCAGCACGGTGTGGAGGATCCCGCCGTTGCGGTAGTAATCGACCTCGACCGGGGTGTCGATGCGGCACATCGTTTTGACCTCGATGACCATCCCGTCCGGCTTGGTTGCTCGCACCAGGACGGCCTGGCGCGGCTGGAGATCGTCGTCGATCTCGATCTCGAACGTTTCGGTGCCGTCGAGCCCGTGGGTGTCGGCGTTGTCACCCGGTTGGAAGGTGAGTGGGAGCACTCCAAACCCGATCAGGTTGGAGCGGTGGATTCGCTCGAAGCTCTGTGCGATCACGGCCCGTACCCCGAGCTCGAATGTGCCCTTGGCCGCCCAGTCGCGGGAGCTGCCCATGCCGTAGTCCTGGCCGGCCAGCACCACCAACGGAATTCCATCCGCCTTGTAGTTGAGGCTGGCCTCATAAACAGTCTTGACCTCGCCGTCGGTGAAGTCGGTGGTGTACCCGCCCTCGGTGTCGGGGGCCAGTTGGTTGCGCACCCGGATGTTGGCGAATGTCCCGCGTGTCATCACCCGGTCGTTGCCGCGGCGGGATCCGTAGCTGTTGAACATTGCCCTTTCCACACCGTGCTCGATGAGATACCGACCGGCCGGGGACTTCTCGGCGATGGCACCGGCCGGTGAGATGTGGTCAGTCGTAACCGAGTGTCCGACCTTCACCAGTGCCCGGGCACCGAGGATGGGCCGGATCGGCGATGGTTCCATGGCAAGGCCGTCGAAGAAGAGTGGCTCCTGGATATAGGTGCTGGCTTCCTTCCATCCGAAGAGCGCGCCTCCGCTGGTGTCAATCGCTCGCCACTCATCCGATCCCTCGAACACATGGGCGTACTGCTCGATGAACTGACCGCGCGTGACAGTCCCGGACACGATCTCGTCGATCTCCGCCTGAGTGGGCCAGATATCACGCAGGTAGACCGGGTTGCCGTCCGATCCGGTTCCAACCGGATCCGTGGTCAGGTCGATGTCGACCGTTCCGGCCAGGGCGTACGCCACCACCAGTGGGGGAGAGGCCAGGTAGTTGGCCCTCACATCGGGAGAGATGCGCCCTTCGAAGTTGCGGTTGCCCGAAAGCACGGAAGCGGCCACCAGGTCGTGCTCGTGGATGCCGGCGCTGATCTCGGAGGGAAGCGGGCCACTGTTGCCGATGCAGGTGGTGCACCCGTATCCGACCAGGTAGAAGCCGGTCGCTTCCAGGTCGGTCATCAGGTCGGAGTCCTGCAGGTACTCGGTGACCACTTTGGAACCCGGGGCGAAGGAGGTCTTCACCCACGGCTTGCGTGTGAGGCCCCTGGCACGCGCTTTGCGAGCGACCAATCCGGCCCCCACCATTACGTCCGGGTTCGACGTGTTGGTGCAGCTGGTGATGGCGGCGATGACCACGTCGCCGTGGTTCATCTCGAAGGTGTTGCCATCGTATGTGACTGTGGCCAGGGGCTCGTCGGCCGCCTCCTCCCTGACGGGTCCGCCCTCGTCCTCCCATTCGGTAACGGTGCCGGGACCGCCGGCCGACTTGCCGAAGGTGTCCACCAGGTCCTGTCGCCACTGTTCTTTCATACCGGACAACGCGATCCGATCCTGGGGGCGCTTGGGCCCGGCCAAGGCCGGCTCGATCGTGGCCAGGTCGAGCTCCAGGTTCGAGCTATAGGTAATGGTCCGCGACTCATCCCGCCACATGCCTTGCTCGCGGTAGTACTGCTCGACGGTTTCGATCAACTCCTCGTCGCGGCCGGTGAGCTGCATGTACTTGAGGGTTTGCTCGTCGACGGGGAAGAACCCGACCGTGGCACCGTACTCAGGGGCCATGTTGGCGATAGTCGCCCGGTTGGCGAGTGGCATGTGCTCCAAGCCCGAGCCGTGGAACTCCCCAAACTTGCCCACCACGCCGTGCTCGCGCAGCATCTGAGTGACCCGGAGCACCAGGTCGGTTGCGGTCGCTCCTTCCGGCAACCGTCCCTCCAGCTTGAAGCCGACGACCTGCGGGATCAGCATGTAGATGGGCTGTCCGACCATCACTGCCTCGGCTTCTATACCGCCCACGCCCCAGCCCAGAACGCCGATGCCGTTGATCATGGTGGTGTGGCTGTCGGTGCCGACCAGGCTGTCGGGATAGAGCGTCGTGCCATCGTCCCAGGCCACCTTGGCCAGGTACTCCAGGTTCACCTGGTGGACGATGCCGGTGGCAGGTGGCACCACCCGGAAGTTGTCGAAGGCCGACTGACCCCACTTCAGGAACTCATACCGCTCCTGGTTGCGCTCAAACTCCTTCTCGGAGTTGATGAGAAGCGCCATGCCCGAGTTGAAGGCGTCTACCTGCACGGAGTGGTCGATGACCAGGTCGCAGGGGACCAGGGGATTGACCTTGAGAGCGCTGGCCTCATCCCCGGTCATCCTCACCACCGCTTCCCGCATCGCCGCCAGGTCGACGACGGCAGGAACGCCGGTGAAGTCCTGCAGGACCACCCGTCCGGGCGTGAACGCAATCTCGGTCTCGGCTACTGCGGTGGCGTCATACGAGGCGAGGGCCTTGACGTCCTCATCGGTGACGATGCGTCCGTCGTGCTGGCGCAGCACCGCCTCCAGCAGCACCTTGATTGTGTAAGGGAGTGAGTCGATATCGGCGATCCCGGCCAGCGCATCCAGCCGGTAGATGGTGCGCTCTCCCAGCGCCGTGGCAAGCGTGGCGCGGGCGCCAAACGGGTCGTGACTCATTGAATAGCTCTCCTGTTGAACAACCTTGAGACTAATGGGACCCTCTCGGCTGCTACCTCACGGCGTGGTGACGGTTGGCTACCAGCTACCAGTCGCCAGCACGAAGTATCGGCAGAGAGACGCGACCGTCTCTGGTGGGACCAGTTCCGCCTGAGTCCTGCGACTACTAGTCCGAGTCTGGCTGGCAGTTGGTAGCCGAAAGCCGATAGCCGGTTGTTACCCTCCTCGATCGATGAGTGCGCCGCCGATCCCCAGTTCCGATGATCAGGTGTTCGACGTCGATGACATGGATCCTTCGGTGGATCCGGGCGTTGACTTCTACCAGTACGCCAACGGTGGCTGGCGAGTGGCCAATCCGGTTCCCGATGACTATCCACGCTGGAGTGCCTTCGAGGAAGTCCGCAAACGGAACGAGGATCTGCTCCGCACACTTCTAGAAGAGGCCGCCGATGATCCGGGGCCGTCAGAGACACCCCGTCACTGGGCCGGTGCCTATTACCGGGCCGGCATGGATCTCGAGCGAATAGATGGAGCCGGGCTCGGACCGCTGCAGCCTCACCTCGACCGGATTGATGCACTGGAGACCGTTGCCGACCTTCGTCAACTGGCCGCCGAACTGCTTTCGACCGGGGCCACGATGCCGGTGGGGGCCGGGGTGGCTCCCGACTTCGAGGACAGCGGCCGCAACCTCCTTTACATCGGGCAATCCGGGATGGGTCTTCCCGAGCGCGACTATTACTTCCGTGACGACGACGAAACGGCCGAGACCAGGTCGGCCTATCTGAAGCACATCGGGGCCATGCTCGGTCTGGCCGGTGAGGAAGATCCTGCTGCGGCGGCGACGGCAATCCTGGAGTTGGAGACGGCGCTGGCCCAGGCCGCTCACACCGCAACTCAACAACGCGACCCCGATCTCACTTTCAACCGCTTCGCCACCGACCGCCTACCCGGCTTGATGCAGGATTTCGACCTGCCGGCCTTCCTCGACGGTGTGGGCGTCGCCGACATCGAGTCGGTGAACATCTCAAATCCGGACTTCCTGACCCAGGCCGCGTCCCTCCTGGCCCAGACCGGGCCGGAAACCCTCCGCCGCTACGCACGCTGGCGGCTGCTCGGTGCGGCTGCTTCGGGCCTGCCGGCCGCCTTTGAGGACGAGTCGTTCGACTTCTACGGGCGCCGCCTGGGCGGCCAGAAGAAACAGCGAGAGCGCTGGCAACGGGTGCTCGGTGCGGCTTCCGGCGAGATCCCCCAAGTTGTTGCCCAGCTATACGTGGCGGCCGCCTTCCCTCCCGGGGCAAAGGCGCGCATCGAGGAGTTGGTGGCGGATCTGCTGGACGCAATGCGCGAGTCGATCGAATCGGTCCCCTGGATGGGGGAGGCGACTCGTCGGCAAGCGCTCGCCAAGCTGGCGGCTTTCACCACCAAGCTCGGGTATCCAGATGTGTGGCGGGATCACACCGGCTTGACTCTTGACGACGAAGCTCCCTGGGCGACGGTGCGCCTCCAGGCCCGACGTTTCGAGTTCCATCGCCGCCTGGCCGGATTGCACAAGCCGGTAGATCCGCATGAGTGGGAGATGGGTGCTCATGCCGTCAACGCCTATTTCCACCCTCTGCGAACCGAGATCGTCTTCCCGGCCGGCATTCTCCAGCCTCCCTTCTTCTCAGCCGACGCCGACGACGCCGTCAACTACGGCGCCATCGGAGCCGTCATCGGCCACGAGATCACCCACGGCTTCGACGACAAGGGCAGCCGGTTCGACGCCGACGGCCACTTCGCCAACTGGTGGACGGACGACGATCGAGCCGAGTTCGAGAAGCGGGCCGCCGGCCTGGTCGAGCAGTTCAACGGATTCGAGCCGTTGCCCGGCCTTCACGTCAACGGTGAACTCACCCTGGGCGAAAACATCGCCGACCTCGGGGGCCTCACCGTCGCCCATCGCGCACTGCAGAAGGCGCTCGACCGCGACGGGCGACAAGAAGTTGCCGGCCTGAGCCCCGAACAGCGTTTCTTCCTCGCCTTCGCACGCAACTGGAGGGCCAACAACACCGACGAAAGCCTCCGCCTCCGGGTCCAGACCGATCCCCATTCGCCTCCGTCATTCCGCTGCAACGGAACGGTCGCCAACATGCCCGAATTCGCTGCAGCCTTCCAACTCGGCGACGACTCGCCTCTGATGAACCCACCCGAATCCCAGGCCAAGATCTGGTTCTAGCCACCCCGAGGACTCCCAGCTTGTGCAACCCTTTTCACCGGCACGGTTGGACGGCGAGACTTGGCCTGTGAGCCACAGCCTGCTCGGGTTCATCGCGGGTCGTCTCTGAGCATGAGTCGCTTAATACGAGTAGCTTCCCTCAGGTGTCCCTGATCCCTGCGGGGCGATTGAGGAGGACTGTGATGAGCCGGAGAACGTTGTCGACTCTCGCGGCGTTTGTGCTGGTGTTGGCCGCTTGTGGTGGAGGCAGCGGTGATGACGAACCGCAATCGACCGCGACATCAACAGCCCAGGGGCCTTCGGAGACGGATTCAGATGCCAGCAGCACGACGGCTGCGGCACCGGCTCCCGACGAGCCAGCTACCACGGCGGAAGAAGGCACCGGGACGGCAACAATCGGTGGTACGACCTGGGAGTTCGCCATGTCAGGTGGTGGGGCCGAGTTGTGCGACTTGGACGTGAGTGACGCCGGTGTGGTCTTCGCGGTGATCATGTTTGGAACAGACGACACCGGTCGAGAGGTCGCCTTGAACGTCAGTGGTCCCCTCTCAGGCGGTGAAGGCCTTGTCGTCCAGGCGGGCAGTCCCACTCTCGAGTTCGAGCGGTGGACAGCCGACCCAACGGTGTATGAACGCCTTTCAGGAATCGAGGGCATGCCAGAGGG
>JBPCTX010000333.1:0-4434 GCA_051011455.1 Acidimicrobiia bacterium
TGGGTGAGTCAGTAGTGACACTCGTTGATGATGCTGACGACTGTGGCGATCAGTTCCCGTTCCACCTTGCGGAGATTGGCGGTCCCCGACATCGCCGATCGATATACCCGGTTGTGAGCCTCTAGCGCGGCCGGATTGAGCGAGTGGATCTGCATGATGTTGTCCACCCGGCCGGCGGCGCGGTCCGCCACCTCGCCATACAGGTCGGCCAGGTCGCCATCCCACTCGTCTTCCCGGATGGTTTCTATCCACGCCATGGCTGCCTCCTTCCCCGAGTCTGGCACTGCTGGCCCGGCGGCAAGGGTCCCTTGGTCAAGAGCGGGCGGCCCGCAGTTCCTCCAGAACCCCGCGATCCACCACCAGGTCCCCGTAGCCGTTGCCGATGTGGAGGCCCTCTTTGTAGGTGCCGTGGTAGTCGGAGCCGCCCGATGGAATCAACCCGGCCTGACGGGCCCGCTCGACCAGTTCGAGACGGGTGTCGGGCTCGTACTCGGGGTAGTAGGCCTCCACTCCGACCAGTCCGAGCCCGGCCAACCGGGCTAATTCGGTGTCCAACTCCTGGCGGAAGATGCCCAGGGTGTGGGGGTGGGCGATGATCGGGACCGCTCCTGAGGCCCGGGCCAACTCAATAGCCGCCTCCGGCGCAAGTCGGACCCGTCCCACGTAGGCAGGTCGCCCAGCTGCCAGATAGAAATCGAAGGCTTCCGACATGGACTCCACCACTCCGGTTCGGACCAGGATTGCGGCCATGTGCGGTCGGCCGACTCCGGTACCGCCGGCCTCTTCCAGCACTTGCTCGTATGTGATATCGATCCCGAGGTTGGCCAGCTTGGTGACCATCTCCTGGTTGCGACTGGCCCGTCCTGCCTGGAGCTCCGCCAGGCGGTCCTGAAGGGGACCGGGTCCGGGTGGGAGCCACAACACGACCATGTGGAATCCGCCGGCTTCCCATTCACAGGACAGTTCCACCCCGGGCACCAACTCGATGCCGGCCTGGTCGGCCGACGCCTGGGCTTCCGGAATCCCGTCCAGGTTGTCGTGATCGGTGAGGGCGACTGCCTCCAGGCCGATGGCGGCTGCTGCCGCGATTAACTCGGAGGGAGTGTCGGTGCCATCCGAGAAAGTGCTGTGAGTGTGGAGGTCGACTGCCACCGGCCGGCGTCTCTATCCGATGGTGATGGCGACCGACTCGATCCAAACCGACTCGAGCGGCCGGGACGGGTCGCCGTCGAAGAGGTTGAAGCCGAGTGGCACGGACCGAATGGCCTCCAGGGTTTCCTCGCTCCCCACCACTTCGCCGAAAGTCGTGAACTGCAAGTTCAGGTGCAGTTGGTTCTCCTCCAACACAATGAAGAATTGGCTCCCGGCCGTTCCCGGCCCTCCCGAATTGGCCATGGCGACGTCGCCGATGGCGTAAGGCGTCAGAGGCTCTGGAAATTCGTCGGCCGGGCTGTACCCGGGATCTCCCAGCCCGGTTCCGGTCGGATCGCCGCCCTGCATCATGAAAGTGGGGATGATCCGATGCATGGGAGTCCCATCGAAGTAGCCCTGGCGGGCCAGGAACACGAAGCTGTTGACCGTCTCGGGGGCCGCCTCCTGGTCGAGCTGCAGGGTGATGTCGCCGCAGGACGTGGTCAGCACCGCGGTCACGGTTGCATCCGCTGGGATCTCCTGGTCTTCTGCCGCTTCGAAGCTGAGGTCGAGGGGTGCCGCCGGCTGCTCGGCATCGCAGGCGGTGGGCTGGCCGGCAAACAACTCGAAGTTGGTCGCCTGGGCGGCTTGCTCGGGTGTCGTGGTTGTGGTCGGCCCAGGGACGGTGGAAGTGGTGATGCTTGTCGTGGACGCGTCCGGCTCATCATCTCCCGAAAGAAACGAGAACAGCAGCAGCGGCCCGAGCACGACCAGGACCAGGAGCGTGATGTTGCGGACAGTCCGGATCCGGCTCGCTCGCTGAGCTGCCTTACGCTCTTCTTCCAGCCGGATGGCCCGGTTTTCCTTTTGACGTTGACGCTTTGACGTTGCCATGAGCGCCTGATGATAGAGAGGCTTCCGGCCGATCACGCCCAGTCGGGGGCGGCTCATATACTCCGCGCCATGTCGCTCGTGGTTCAGAAATATGGTGGTACCTCGGTGGGTGACGCCGAGCGGATCTCCAACGTTGCCCGCCGGGTGGTGGAAACCCGTAATGCCGGCAGTGACGTGGTGGTGGTGGTCTCGGCTATGGGCCAAACCACCGATGACTTGATCGCCCTTGCCACCCATGTCAGTTCCCAGCCGGGTGGGCGCGAGATGGACATGCTGCTGACTGCCGGCGAGCGCATCTCGATGGCATTGCTGGCCATGGCCATCCGCGACCTGGGGGTGGAGGCTGCCTCCCTCACCGGATCACAGGCGGGGATCCTCACCGACTCGGTGCACGGTGGCGCCAAGATCACAGCTATCCGGGGCGACCGGGTTCGCCAGTATCTGGATGAGGGACTGGTGGTGATCGTGGCCGGGTTCCAGGGCGTTGATCCGGAAAGCCGGGATGTCACGACCCTGGGCCGGGGCGGATCCGACGCCACGGCGGTGGCGATGGCCGCTGCTCTGGAAGCAGACGTGTGCGAGATATACACCGACGTCGATGGAGTGTTCTCGGCCGACCCACGGTTGGTGGGAACCGCCCGCAAGCTCGATGAAGTCTCATATGAGGACATGCTGGAACTGGCGGGAGCCGGGGCGGGGGTTTTGATGGCCCGCTCGGTAGAGTTCGCCCGCCGATTCGGCATTCCTGTGCATGTGCGATCGTCGTTTCACGACCGCCCGGGCACATGGATCAAGGAGGAAGTGATGGAACAAACGGTCATTACCGGCGTGGCCCACGACACCTCGGAGGCCAAGGTGACTGTGCACGGCGTCCCGGATCAGCCCGGCATTGCCGCCAGACTGTTTGGCGCCCTCGCGGCTGAGGACATCGATGTCGACATGATCGTTCAGAATGTTTCGACCGAGGGCCACACCGACATCAGCTTCACCGTTCCCACCGAGCACCTGGATGAAGCCAGAACGGCGGCCGAGGGAGTCCTTCCCGAACTGGAGGCGAAAGGGGTGGATGTAGATCCCTCAATCGCCAAGGTGTCGCTGGTGGGAGCCGGGATGCGCAACCATCCGGGAGTGGCCGCCGACATGTTCAAGGTCCTCTCCGAGCACGAGATCAACATCTCGATGATCTCGACCTCAGCAATTCGGATTTCTTGCGTCATCGAGGCCGGCCGCGTAGAGGAAGCCGTCAGGGCGCTGCACGACTACTACCTGCCGGCCGAGGAGGCACCCGTATGAGCGATCTGACAGTTGCGGTGGTGGGAGCCACCGGCGCCGTTGGCCGGGTCATGCGCGACACGCTGGCCGACCGGTCCTTCCCCGTCGGTGAGTTGCGGTTGATGGCTTCCGAGCGCTCGGCGGGCACTGTGCTCTCGACCGGCTTCGGCGGAGTTGAGGTGGAGGACCTGGCAACCGCTGATCCCTCGGGGATCGACATCGCGCTCTTCTCGGCCGGTGGTGACCGCAGCCGGGAGCATGCTCCCAGGTTCGCCGAGGCCGGGGCCATCGTCATTGACAACTCGTCGGCGTTCCGCATGGACCCCGACGTCCCTCTGGTCGTGGCAGATGTGAACGATGAAGCGGCATTGAACCACGACGGCATCATCGCCAACCCCAACTGCACGACGATGGTGCTGATGATGGCGGTCGCTCCGCTGCACCGGGCAGCCGGATTGGAGGGCATGGTCGCTACCTCCTATCAATCCGTGTCCGGGACCGGGAACAGCGCCATCACCGAACTGGTCGAGCAGGTCGACTTCTTCTCCAAGACCCCACGGGCCTTGATCGACGGTGGCTGGGAGGACCCGGAGCCGCAGGTGTTCACGCGGCCGATCGGGTGGAACGTGCTGCCCTTTGCCGGCAACGAGGTGGAGGACGGCTACACCGATGAGGAGATGAAGCTCCAGAACGAGAGTCGAAAGATTCTCGACATCCCCAACCTGCTGGTGGAGCCGACCTGCGTCCGTGTCCCGACTGTGGTCGGCCACGGGATCGCGGCCAGCCTGTGGTTCCGTGACCCGGTTACTCCGGAGCAGGCCGCCAAGGTCATTGACGAGGCGCCCGGGGTCGAGGTCTGGGCCGACCGAACCGCCACCCCGCTTGATTCGGCCGGCATCGACGAGGTGCTGGTCAGCCGCATCCGCCGTACGCTCGGCGAGCAGGGTGGAATCAGTTTGTGGGCCGTGGGTGACAACCTCCGCAAAGGTGCTGCCCTCAACGCCGTCCAAATCGCCGAGTGCCTCGTCGACGACGGTTTATTATAGTCCTAGTGATCCTAGCAGGACCTGCTTGACGTGCCAGGCGCTCTCCCAACGAACCGATGAGGACGGCTGATACGATCAGCCGTCCGAAGAC
>JBPCTX010000334.1:0-4057 GCA_051011455.1 Acidimicrobiia bacterium
GCGGGGCTGTGACCTCTTCGACTGCGTCTGGCCTACGCGCCTGGCTCGCCACGGCAAGGTCTTCACGGCCACCGGAGACTTCTCGATCAAGCGGGCCGAATTCGCCGGGGACGACCGGCCACTCGAAGAAGGGTGCGATTGTCATACATGCAGCCGTTACAGCCGTGCCTACCTCCGTCACTTGAAGGGAACCGGCGAGCTGTCCGCTCAACGTCTGCTCAGCATCCACAACCTGCGCTACACGACCAGGCTGATGGCGGACGTGCGATCGGCGATCGAGACCGACCGACTGGCTGAGTTCGTCACAGAGCGCACCGCAAAGCGGTTGAGTTAGTACGATCCATCCCTCATGTTGATTGCACAGACTTCCAGCGAAACCGGCGCGTTCAATCTCGTCCTGATAGTCGTGGTCTTCGGCGGTCTCTTCCTATTCATGAGCCTGCGCCAACGTCGGCGGGTCAGGGAGCGCAACGCCTTCCTGGAGACTCTGACCGTGGGCGACGAGGTGCGCTCCTACGGAGGGGTAATCGGCACGGTTCAATCGATCACTGATGACGAAGTGGTTGTCGTCAGCGAGGGGACCAGGCTCCGGCTGGTGCGGGCTGCCATCGCGGCCCGGGTGCAAGACCAATGACGGCCTGGCAGGAGGGCCGACTGCCCGAGGAGGAACCGAAGAAGAACGTACGGCTCCGGCGAATCCTGTCCATTCTGATTCTGGCCGGACTGGCCTGGGGAGGCCTGATCGCGGTGTATGCCACCGACACCACTCCCAAGCTGGGCCTCGACCTGGCCGGCGGCACCTCGGTGATCCTGCGGGCTCCGGCCGGTACTACCAGCGAGCAGCTCGACCAGGCCGTCAACGTGATGTTCAAGCGGATTGAGGCGCTCGGCAACGTGCAAGAGCCGGTCATCCAGGTAGCCGGCAACCGGAACATCGTCATTCAGCTGCCGGGCGTCACCGACCGCGAGCGGGCGCTCGAGGCGATTGGCTCCACCGGTCAGCTGTCCTTCCGGTCCGTCAACAACGACGGGTCGTTCGGGCCGGTGGGCGTGCCGATCGATCCGTCCGATGATGACCCGTCGCAGCCCGCCATCCTGGGCCACATCATTCCACCCGAGGGCCCCCTGGATGTGAATGCGGCCTTCGCTCTGGGGAGCGATCTCACCGACGCCACCGCCCGGCCGCCCGGCACCGCCGGCAATCTCGATTGGGTCGTCTCGCTCGAGTTCACCAGTGAGGGCGACGAGAAGTTCGCGGCCGCCACTCGGGAGGCAGCGTCTTACCCGATCGGTGATCCCCGGCGCCGGTTCGCCATCGTCCTGGACGGGACAGTCATCTCGGCTCCCTCCGTGGCGTCGAGCGTCGATCCCAACGTGGGGATCAGCGGCGGCGCTCAGATAACCCTCGGCGGCTCATTAGACCCCGGCCGGGAGGCAAAGGATCTGGAAATCGTGCTCAAGTTCGGGTCGCTACCCATCGTGCTCGAGCGTGAGCAGGTGCAGTTCGTCTCCGCCTCCCTGGGTAACGATTCGCTCAACGCCGGCTTGCTCGCCGGCTTCGGCGGACTGGCTCTAGTCGGCGTCGCCATGCTCTTCTTCTATCGCATCCTCGGTTTGGTCACCATGGTCGGCCTGTCCATCTTCGGCTCGCTGCTTGTGGTGGCCTACTCACTGTTGGGTGCCAGCCAGGGTCTGACCCTGACACTGGCGGGCGTGGCCGGAATCATTGTGTCGGTGGGCATCACCTCCGACTCCTACATCGTGTACTTCGAGCGCATCAAGGAAGAGGTCCGTCACGGGCGAACCGTTGAGGACGCGGTTGAAGAGGGGTTCAGCCGGGCATTTCGAACAATTCTGACTGCCGACTTCGTGTCCTTTACCGGCGCGATCCTGTTGTGGTTCCTGGCGATTGGTCCCGTTAAGGGATTTGCTCTCGCCCTCGGGCTGGCCACGATCATCGATGTAATCGTCGCCTACGTCTTCACTCGCAATGCGGTGGCGCTCCTGGCGGGAACCCGGCTGGGTGAGGGTGGCAGGTTCAGCATCCGCGGCACCACCGGCCGCATACCGGTGGAGGTGTCTGCATGAGTATTTTGTCACGTCTCTACCGGGGAGAGACGGAGTTCGACTTCGTGGGTCGGAAGCGGATCGGGTTCACAATCTCGGCGGTGCTGCTGGTCTTGTCGGTGACCTCGCTGGGGGTGCGCGGCCTCAACCTGGGCGTGGACTTCGAAGGCGGGACCGTGATTGAGGTCGACAACGAGGCAAATGCCAGCGTCACCGATGTGCGAGATGCCTTGCGACCGTTCGGCCTGGAGTCGGCCACCATTCAGCTGACCAGTGGCGGCAGCGCAGGGATAAGAGTCGAAACCGAGATCATCGAGGATCCGGTCGAGGAGGAGGCGGTAGTCGCCGCCGTCGCCGGGGTCGCCGGTGTGGACCCGAACGACGCTTCTGTGACCGCGGTCGGTCCGGCATTCGGTGAGGAGATCACGCGATCGGCGGTGCGGGCCCTCCTCATCTTCTTGCTGGTGGTCGCCGTCTTCATCTGGCTTCGATTCGAGTGGAAGATGGCCCTGGCCGGTCTGGCCGCGTTGCTACATGACCTGCTTCTGACCGCCGGGGTCTACTCGCTTACCGGTTTCGAAGTCACTCCCTCCACCGTGATCGCCATCCTCACCATCCTCGGGTACTCCTTGTATGACACGGTCGTCGTCTTCGACAAGGTTGTGGAGACCGTCCAACTGAGCGAAGGCAAGCGATCGTTGACCCAGGTGATCAACGACTCGATGAACACGGTGCTGATGCGGTCGTTGAACACATCGCTCACCAGCCTGCTGCCGGTGGGAAGCCTGTTGTTCGTCGGTTCCTACCTGCTGGGGGCAACGACTCTTCGTGACTTTGCCCTCGCCCTCTTCGTTGGCGTGGCAGCCGGCACCTACTCATCGATCTTCGTGGCGGCCCCGCTGCTTGCCACCTGGAAGGCCAAAGAGCCGGAGTGGCAGGACGTGCAGACTGCTCCCGCCCCCAAGCCGGACAAGGCACCACCGCCCAAGGCCGCTAAGAAGAAGGCTCCGGCCCGGCCCCCGACTGCCGGCGGCGGCCCCAAACCCCGACCGCCCAAGAAGGGCAAGGGGAAACAGCGCTGAGTCGGCACCGTGTCGCGGGACACGGGTTGAGGACCTGTAGAGTGACCGCGTGAAAACCCTCACCGACCTCATACGCGACATTCCCGACTTCCCGGAGCCGGGAATCATGTTCAAGGACATCACACCGTTGCTGGCAGACCACAACGGCCTGCAGGTGGCGGTCGGAGCTCTTGTTGAGCACTACCGGGAAGCCGACGTCAGCCTGGTGGCCGGCATCGAGTCGAGGGGTTTCATATTCGCCACGCCGATTGCCTTGCGGCTCGGAGCCGGCTTTGTGCCAATCCGCAAGCCCGGCAAGCTCCCGTACGACGTGATCCGCGAGGAGTACGAGCTGGAATACGGGAGTGACTCGCTGGAGATTCACCGCGATGCCGTCAAGCCGGGCGATCGAGTGGTCATCATCGATGATGTGCTCGCTACCGGCGGCACCGCCATCACCGCCGCCCGACTGGTGGAGCATCTCGGTGCCACCGTCGTCGGAGTCGGCGTAATGGTGGAACTGGAGTACCTGGAGGGCCGGAAACGGCTGGACGGGTATGAGCTGATTTCGCTCGTTCAATATGAGCACCCCTGAGCCCAAGGCCGAACAGACAGCCCGGGACTCCTTCGACCGCGTACTCGACGCCTACCTCACCCGACACCAGGGAGCAGATACCGCGGTGCTTGAGCAGGCGTTTGAAACGGCCGACCGCTTGCACGAGGGCCAGGTCAGGAAGACCGGCGAGGCCTTCATCTTTCATCCGCTGGCCGTCACCCAGATGCTGGCCGACTACGGGCTCGACGAAGCCACCCTGGCGGCCGGCATCCTTCACGACACTGTCGAGGACACCGACGTAAACCTCGATGATCTGCGCAAGGACTTCGGAGGTGAGGTCGCCGACCTGATCGACGGGGTTACCAAGCTGGAC
>JBPCTX010000335.1:0-4992 GCA_051011455.1 Acidimicrobiia bacterium
GTACCGCCCTTGACGTCCCAGGCCACCGCCAGGGCATCGGGGTTCTCATCGGCCAGCAGCTTGATCAACATCGAGGTGAACCCGTAGACGGCGTTTGTCACCTGTCCCTGGGAGGTGGCCAGGTCGCTCGGCAACGCGTAGAAGGCGCGATAGGCAAGGCTGTGACCATCGAGGAGTACGAGCTTCGGCACCGCATCAGGCTACCGATTCTTTGAGGCGGATTATCCGCCTGGAGGGAGCTGAACCAGCTTGGAGCCTTGAACGAACTGGGCAGCGGCTTGCAAGAAGATGTCGCTCAGATCCCCGTCCTTGGGCTCACAGAAGAAGTGGTCGCCGTCGGTGTTCTCTGCATCGGGGTTGACCCCGAAGCAATTGTCGACCGAGTTCGATGCCATGCCTGCCAGGACCCTGGTGACCGTTGCTCCGGCGTAGACCCCGGAGTCTCTTTGGCACGTATCGCCCTGTACGCCGAAACCGATCGTGAAGATCTCAATACCGGCCCCTTTGGCTTTGTTGGCCATGTCGATGGCGTACCGGCACGGGTTCCGCTCCGGGTCGGGCTCATTGGCGGCGCCGTCGGAGAGGAGGATGATCCCCTTCTTGACCCCGGAACGACCATTGTTCAGGAGGTGGGTCATGACGTCGGGCCGGCCATACTAGTCGTCCGAGATGGGGCTTCCCAGGTTGGTGCCCTGACTCGAGTAGTTCAGGCAGTTGATCTTCTGCACGAGCGTGCTGTTCCCGTCGATGTCGGGCGTACCGTCGCCGGTCACGTCCAGGGTCGGGTTGTCCTTGTAGTCGGAGCTCAGCCCGACACCGAGCCAGCGGGATCCAACGTTGGTCGGGTTGCTGTTGTTGCACACCCCGATATCTCCAGCGCCGAGCACTCCGAGAGCCACATGTTGCTGGCTGGGATCGAAGTAGTTGAGCACCGCCAGCGCGGCCTGCTTGGCCTTCTGGAGTGAGTTGTTCGAATCGTTCATGCTGCCGGTGCGGTCGAGGATGATGGCCAGGTCGACCGGCCCGGTGAATCCGGCGCCACAGCTCCCTTGACAAGCAGCCGAGACAATGTCGGTCGTTCCTTGATCGATCCCGATCGCCGGAGCAAAGGCGAAGTCGGTGGTCTTGTCGCTTTCGAGCACGATTGTGTTGCAGGTGTCACCGTCGGCCGGCACGCATGGAGCGGTGCAGATTCCGTCGGCGCACACCCACGGCGGACCACTGGCCGGAACATCGGGCCCGGGATCACACACGCCGGGAACTTCACCCGCGTCCGGTTGGCCGTCATTGTTGCGGTCGCCAACCAGGCAGCGGAACGTCGTGTTGACGTGGCCGGCCATATCGGCGTCGTTGGCCAGCGCGAAGTCGTTCGCCTGAGCTTCAGCAGCCAGACCATCCGGGAGTTGTGAGGCACCCGCCAGAGCGGCCGCGTCGGCACTGTTCCACAGATGCTGACGGTCGGTCGATTTGAGGGTGATGTCGACTGCCAACGCCGCGAGGGCAAACAACACGATGAGCAGGACCGCAGCCAGGACCAGGATGGCTCCGTCTTCCCTTTCGACCCGTGCCCGCAGCCAGTTCACTACTCGATCCTCATCTCGGTGACGGTTTGCAGATCAATCTTGTTGTCACTGTCAATGAAACCGGGCAGAGGTGTGATCAGGTTGTACTGATAATCGAGGGTGACCAAAACCGAGTCACCGGCTGTGCCGTGGCGGAGATCTCCCGGAGGAAACCCGGGACCATTGCAGAGCGTGTTGTCGGGCCGCTCACAGGTAACGGTCACTACCAGAACGGCCTGGTCGAGGTTGTCGGCCGCTTCTCGCACCCGGGCCTCGACCACGGCGGGGTCGAGAGCAACGGTGCCAAGGCGGGCGCCCTCGCGCCCGGCGTTGTTCATCTGGGTCTTGGAGTTGATGGCGAGGCCGAAGTCGACCATGCCGAAGACCAGGAGAAAGAACAGTCCGATGACAAGTGCGAACTCGATGAGAACCGCGCCCTGCTCATCAGATTTCAAAGACTGACGTGCTGACATACGCATGTGATCGGAAAGAACCCTCTACACGTTTAGTAGTATTTCCCCACCACTCAGCGTAGCTAGTTATCGAAAACAGGTTGATAGGTCGCACGACCTAACTGGTTATCCCCCCAGCACCAACCGCACCGGGCTGCCACTGATGTAGGCCCTCCAGGTGGTGGTATCTGTGGTGGTCCCGACGTACTCGTACCGGATCTTCCACCAACAGCTAGCACAGGTATACGACTCCGGAAGATTGATCTCGATTCGAAGCCAGTCCCCATTGAAGTCATTCTTGGTTCGGGTGGCGTCGATCTCGCAACCATCGCCTGCTCCGATCGAGTCGAAAGCCGCGAAATCGGCGGTGTTGTGCTCCCGCTTGGTGATCGTGCAGCCGCCATTCCAGGTGGCACCGCTCGGCCCGAGCAACTTGATCCTGTTGGACGGACCGCCGGCATCACCCGGGTCGTATAGCTCGACTACGAACGTGCGCCCGGCATACACGTCATCGACCTTGGCCAGGAAGAACTCGGTGTCGCCGGCGATGTTGTTGTAGATGGACATATCTCCGAGAGCGCTGAGCGTCGCTCCCCCGGTTGCCCGAATCGAGTAGCGGTTGAGTCCTGCGTCGTCGGCGGCATCGACGCCGTCGTCATCAATCTGGACGTCAACCGTGTACAGGCCGGGCTCGGGTGCTGCCACCGCACAGACTGTCGTCCAGCTGTAGGAAGTGTCGGCGGCCGGGTCGTACACAGCAGGAGGTGGCGGAGCGATCGAGTCGACCGGATCGAACCTGAACTCGCAGACCTTCCCGGCCGGGTCCAGAGTGAGCGGAGTCGGGTCGGGTCGATAGACGCTGAACACCGTGACCGGGCCGTCCGGGCACGCCACCTGGCACCACTCATAGTTGTCGCCCGCTCGCACCGGGTTTCCGTCCCCCGGGTATCTCTCGAATGCTCCGTTCTGAACCTGAACCGCGAACCCCCCGCCCCCGTGATCGACTGAGTACACATAGCCGCGGCTGGTGCGGTGGTACTGACTGGGAGCGCACGGCGGTCCCCCGCCGTACCCGGTGCCGTATTCGCAGGCCGACGAGAAGGCGTCGCCCATCTGGTTGTTGGTGTAGGTGCCGTGAATGTTGGCCCAGAAGCAGGGGTCGGGGCCGTTGCAGTCGATTCCGTCGGACCCGTCGTTACCGAACCGGGATTGGGGGCTTCCCATCGGCAGCGGCTTGATGTACTCGGCCCGCCCGGTACGGGCGATCGTTTGTGTGTCGCGGCCGATGACTTTCAAGAAGAAGGTATCGACCGTGTCTGCGACGGTCACTTCCAGCTGGTTCTGCTTGCCGTCCGGCTTCGGAACAACCGTCAGGACGGCTCCGTCGTCTCCATCGGTGTATCCATTCGCCGCCGCCACCCGCTCGGCCCGGTCGACACCGATCGGTGACTCGTCAGGCATGTAAACCACGCCGGCCAGGGCCGCGGCGTCGGCCGCCCGCTGGATCTTGTTGGCATTGAAGAAGAACCAGCCCAGATCAACCGCGAATGCGGTGAACAGCATGATCACGACCGCGGACAGGGCCAGTTGGACCATCGCAATTCCGGATTCACCGGATCGGAGTCGGCGCAGCATCTCCGTCATGCCGGGTTCTCCACGACCGGCTCGAGCAGAACGACCCCATCATCAGTCCAGGTCGGAGCCGCGAACGGAAGCAGGCCGGTCACCCATTCATGTTTGAAGATCACCCGCACCCCCAGGTAATCGCGGTTGACGGCCGCGATTGAGGACGAGAGATCGGTGGTGCGGGAACCGGGATCCCACGGGCAGCCGTTGTTGCATGTCCATGCCCCACCCCCGGCCGGTACGTACTTGTTGGCGGCATTAGTGCCGTCAACGACGTCACCCGCCTCGTTGCTCTGGTAGATCCACAACTCCAGGACCTCAGACGAACTCCGCAGGTCGCTGAGAGCATCCGCCACCGCATCCTGGATGATCTGGTCGGCATCGGGGTCGGGCCCAAAGGCGGAACCGACCCGGGCGCCTGAGGTGGTCGCGCTGGCAACCGTCTGAAGGTCGATGAACCCGAACCCGAACTCAACCAGCCCCACGATCAGCAGGATCACGATCGGCGCCGCGATGGCGAACTCCAGCATCGTGGCACCACTCTCGGGGTCGCGTCGCAGCCTCATCCTTGCGGCTCGATTCGCATCACCTTGGCGGCGGTCCAGGTGACGTTGTCCCCCACAAAGCCGGTCAGATAGTCGTGACTGAATCGGATCGTGACCTTGAGCCGATCTACGTCGGGTAGTTCGACATCCCGGATCGATGGCGGCCACTTGACGTCACCCTCGAAAGACGAGTTGAGGTCAATGTCCGGGCACGGATCCCAACCGCACGGTGTGTCCACGGGGGTATACAGGTTGGTCCGGGGCCCATTCTCGTCGGCGTCGTCGGCATGCCCGATGGTCACGAACGCCACGGCGTCCATCATGCCGTCTCCCACCAGTCCATCCTGGACGGCACCCAGCGCCAACTGGTCGGCTCGTACCTGATCGGCAGCTGCCACAGCCACCCTGGCGCCCTCCCGGGCGGCGTGGTTGATGCTGAGCCAGTTCTTGAATCCGAACCCGAACTCGAGCACCCCGAACACCAGCAGGAAGAAGACGGGCAGAACGATGGCCGCCTCTACGAGCGTGGCGCCCCGGTCCTCCCATAAGCGATAGCCCTTGTGTTCCATGTTCCCTCGGTCCAGAACGCGAAAAACGTCGCTAGCGCATTCTGGCACCGGGTCGCGAGAAAGCAACAAGAACTTTCAGCCCCCCTCGGAGGCTGATTTGAGGCAGCAATCCTGGTACCGGGAGTGGGATTCGAACCCACACGCCCTTTCGGACAACGGATTTTGAGTCCGTCGCGTCTACCGTTCCGCCATCCCGGCCTGGAGCTTGATGATAGGTGGCGGGCGGCTACTTGCCGGC
>JBPCTX010000336.1:0-3886 GCA_051011455.1 Acidimicrobiia bacterium
TTGAAGGTGTCAGCAGCTTCTCTGAGGGAGAAGAGCCCAACCGATCGGTTGTGATTGCGCTTGCCCCCGGGGTTGAGCCCAGATCACAGGCATCAGAGTCCTCGGACGATGACACCGGGTCAGACGACACAGGGTCAGACGACACCGGGTCAGACGAGGCCGACGCCACCGAGGCCGAGTCTTCCAAGACCGAGGACGAGTCAGCCACCGATGACAGCACCGAGGCCACTGGAGACAGTGATTCCGACGCTGAGGGTGATGAGAGCGCCGACAACGGGAACGGTGATTCCGACGACGACTGATGATGTTCCACGGGGAACATCCGTCGAATATGCCCAGCGGGCGGCCCAATACGCTGGATTCCACCTGAGTTCTCTACAGGAACAAGCTCTGGTTCGATACGCCGACTGGTTGGTATCTGAGGCAATACCGGCCGGGGGTCTTGGCCCCAGGGAGGGCGAGCGAATCTGGCCCCGCCACATTGCCGATTCCCTGGTTTTCGCCGCCGGATGGGCCGATCAACCGGCCGAAATTCTCGATGTAGGCACAGGCGTGGGACTGCCGGGAATCCCGTTGTCCATTGCCTTTCCCGACACTGTGGTCACCTTGCTGGATCGTGGAGGGCGTCGTATCCGCATGCTGCACCGGGCGGTGAGAGTGCTCAATTTACCGAACGTGGTCATCGCCCAGGGAGACGCCTTCTCGGTAGCCGACGAGTGGGGAGGCCTGGCTTTTCGAGGCTCGATACCACCGCCTGAGGCGATCGGCCTCGCCAACCGACTCCTGGTTCCTGGCTCGACTGCAGTACTGGGCTTGAGCCGGCGGGAGGAAGAGCCCGAACGTGCCCGGGACCTAGTCTCCCTGGCCTCCGCGCTCGGAATCGATGCTGAAGTCAGGTCGGTGCCCAAAGAAGTACTTGACGGGACTTCGTGGCTCCTTATCATGCGAGCGTGACTGAAGGATCCACCACAATTGCGATCGCCAACCAAAAGGGCGGCGTCGGAAAGTCGACCACCGCCATAAACCTTGGTGCGGCCCTTGCCCTACAGGGTGAGAAGATCCTCCTGGTCGACCTGGATCCGCAAGGAAACGCTACCTCCGGCCTGGGAATCGATCGAGGCTCGATTGACGAATCGGTATATGACATCCTGGTTTCTGAGGTTCCCGCCGAGGACGTCATCGAGCCGAGCAGCGTCAGAAATCTGCATGTGATCCCCGCCACTATCGACCTGGCCGGTGCCGAAATCGAGCTGGTTTCTACCTTTTCTCGAGAGCAGCGCCTTCGCAACGCTCTAAAGGACTTGAGCGACGACTACGACTTCATCATCATCGACTGCCCTCCCTCTCTTGGGCTCCTGACCATCAACGCCATGACCGCCGCTGATGAGGTGTTGGTTCCCATTCAGTGCGAGTACTACGCCCTCGAGGGGGTGGGTCAACTCCTCAAGAACGTCGAGTTGGTGACCAGTAACCTCAATCCGGCGCTGGTCGTCGAGGGCGTTGTGATGACGATGTTCGATGGGCGGACCAACCTGGCTTCAGAGGTGGTCGATCAGGTGCGGGCTCATTTCCAGGACACCGCCTATGACACGATTATCCCCCGGACGGTGCGGCTTTCTGAGGCCCCATCTTTCGGTGAGCCGATTGAGGCATTTGATGAGATGAGTCGAGGGGCCATTGCGTATCGAGAGTTGGGTCGAGAGTTTAGGAGGCGGCATGGCAGAGCGTAAGGGAGGCCTCGGCCGGGGGTTGGATGCTCTGATCCCCCAGGGTGAGGTTGAAGGTGACGTCGCAGTCGGATTCGCCCAGATTCCGCTTGACAAGATCAAGCCAAACCCCAGCCAGCCGCGAACCAGCTTTGACGAAGCGGCCTTGGAGGATCTGGCCGCCTCGATCCGGGAGGTAGGGGTCCTGCAACCGGTCCTGGTGCGGTCGCGCGGAGACATGTTCGAGTTGGTGGCCGGCGAACGTCGCTGGCGGGCCGCCCGCATCGCCGGCCTGACGGAAGTCCCGGCGGTAATCAGGGATGAGGACGAGGAGAAGTGGCATAACCTCACCGAGGCCCTGATCGAGAATGTTCAGCGCGAGCAACTCGGTCCCCTCGAGCAGGCCGCGGCCTTCAGTCAGTTAATGGAAGACTTTGGGTGGACTCACGAGCAGGTTGGCAAGAGGGTTGCCAAGAGCCGCTCGACTATTACCAATACGCTGCGTCTGCTGCAGTTGCCGGCCGCTATTCAAGGATATCTGGAGCGAGGCGAGCTGAGCGGAGGGCACGCCAAGGCTCTACTTGCTATTGAGGATCAGGTGTACGCCGAGCACATCGCCAAGCGGGCCGTTGCCGAAGGGTGGTCCGTCCGCATGGTCGAAGAGGCGGCCAAGGCCAGGGCCGGCCAGCCAACCACCGCATCGGGTGGAGGGCGGCAGGCGATCCCCCGCCCGGATGAGCTCATTTCCTTAGAGGAACGTCTGGCCGAGAGACTCGACGCCCGGGTCAAGATCAACTTCAACGGCAAAACCGGAAAGGTCGTCCTCAACTTCAAAGGCCTGGAAGAGCTAGAGCGCATCTACCGAACGATGTTTGGGGAATAGAGCCGACAGCCGACAGCCGACAGCGGCTACTCAGTTCGGATGCCGCATGCCGAACTGGCAGTAGGCAGTATGCAGTAGGCAGCAACCTATTGAGATCACGATTCTGGCTGGCGACTGGTAGCTGGTAGCTGCGGCGGCCGAAGGCCGGCGCCTCAATCTTCGCTTAGAAATGATTCGAGGGCGGCGGCTACTGCCTTGCCTAGCGCCTGATCGAGCGGGGCGGCGATGATTATGGCGGGGGACCGGGTTTCGCGCAGAATCGGGGTTGATCGACCCAGGGAGGGCAGATCAAGGGCCCGGCCCAGGTGCTGTCCGAGACGCACCCCGACCTCGCTGTGGCTGGTAGCGGTCGAAAAGTGGAAGACACCAGGCTCACTCGGGTCGGGAGCCGTGAAACTGATCACGAAGTCGGCTCCGTTGTCGTTGGCGTGCCGGGCCCGGAGAGACTCATCCGGCCACACATCCTCTGACCTGGTAATAAATGGAACAGAAGCGAAGTCGACCAGCGCTGAAAGCGCTCCCGATGCGGCTTCCCAGGCGGCGGCTGCCTCCTGCTTTCCCCGACAGGCGGGATCGATGGCCACTCGGAGGCCGGCGATGGAGCGGGGCCGTTCCCGCAACCACTGGCGCTCGGCCACTGCCTGGCGTCCGGCCTGGCTGATTGCCCTGCCGACCCGCTTCAACTCGGCCAGGACCACCGGTCCTGCCATTCCATCTTCTGCCAGGCGGCGGCTTTCCTGGAACTCGATCAGCCCCCGCTGGGTGTCCGCTCCGAAGATCCCGTCTTCCTTGCCGGCTTCGAAACCCAGCAGGTTGAGCTGGCGCTGAAGGAGCGCGACATCGTCGCCGCGCATCAGCGGCCGCCGGTAGTAGAGGACGCGATCGCCAATGTTGCGATCCGCCTCCACCAACTCGCGCCAGGTGTCTGGCCCGATGATGCCGTCGACCGGCACGCCACGCCGCTGCTGAAACGCCCTGACCGCCTCCTGAGTGCTGGCGTCGAACTGTCCTGATACTTCGACCTCGTAGCCAAGGCGCTCGAGGCGCTGTTGGATGTCGCGGACCGGTTCACCGCTGTCGTTGCGTCGGTAGAGGCGCATGGTGGGGATGGTAGGACTGGCGCTACTCAACCGGCGTGGTTATCCGGCCTGGACGCGCAAGAGGGCCGGGGTGGTGGGATCCCGGCCCTCAGCGTGCGGTGGGTGGTCTTGGTTAGATGAACTCTGACAATTCGTCCTGCAGGGCCGCCTTGGAGCGGGCGCCGACCAGGCGCTTCTTCTCGACGCCATCCTTGAAC
>JBPCTX010000337.1:0-8635 GCA_051011455.1 Acidimicrobiia bacterium
GCTGTCCGCTGTCCGCTGTCCGCTGTCCGCTGTCCGCTGTCCGCTGTCCGCTGTCCGCTGTCCGCTGTCCGCTGTCCGCTGTCCGCTGTCCGCTGTCCGCTGTCCGCTGTCCGCTGTCGCTACTCTCCCGGATCTGATGGACGACCTTCTCACATTGGCCGAGGTTCAGAACCGGTATTCGAAGGGGCCGCAGGCCGGCGTTTTCACCGACGGTGGTTCGGTGCCAAATCCCGGACCGGGAGGTTGGGGGTCCGTCTATGTGATCGACGGTGAAGTTGTCGCAGAACGGCACGGCCACGACCCGGACACGACCAACAACCGGATGGAGTTGGTGGCCTTGATCGAGGGGTGTGACCTGGTGCCCGAGGGGATCGCGACCACGATCTACAGCGATTCCAATCTGGCAGTCCAGTCGATGAACAGCTGGGCGGCAGGGTGGGAGCGCCGCGGTTGGAAACGAAAGACGGGGCCGATCAAGAATCTCGAATTGGTCAAGGAGCTGTACTTCAAGCTTCAGTCCCGTCCCGAGCTGGAGCTGCGGTGGATAAAGGCCCACGATGGGTCGCTCTGGAACGAATATGCCGACTCCCTGGCCAATGCCTGGCGTCGAGAAGAGCTCTGACGCCGGAAGCAATCCCCCCGCCCTCCGGTTAAATACCTGACACGGAAGACGGATCGGACGTAACCTGAAGATGGTTGTGGACTACGAATTCGCCCAGTTTCTGGAAGGGCATGGAAGCGTTGTCACCGATGTAGGGGGAAAGGCCTCGTCGCTAGACCGTTTGGTCGCAGACGGGTTTCCGGTTCCCCGGGCCGCGGTGATCACTTCCCGCGCCTATCGGGCATTCGTCCAACACGCCGGCTTGGAGCCTTTCCTGAAGGATCTGCAGCATGGGCCTCTCCCTCCAGCCGATCAGATCGCAGCCGATCGCAGCCGGGTTGAGGCAGAATTCTTGAGGGTGCCGATGCCCTCCGACCTCGAAGAGGAGATCCTGGGCCTGGTCGGGATGTTCCTGCCCAGCAACCCTATTGCGATCCGCTCCTCGGCGACCGCGGAGGACATGGTCAATGCCTCGTTTGCCGGTCAGTACGAGACTTTCCTTGGCATCAAGACGGCAGAAGAGGCGTTGACGGCGGTTCGCCGCTGTTGGGCTTCGCTGTGGTCGCCGCAGGTGCGCAGTTACCGGCGGCGGGAGAACATCGGCGAGGACGATCTCGCCATGGCTGTGATCGTTCAAGCTATGGCCGATGCCACCTGGGCAGGCGTCCTCTTCACGCGTGACCCGCAGGGCTCAGCGCTCGACATCAAGGTGGAGGCGGTGCCGGGCCTCGGCGACGATCTGGTATCGGGTCGCGTCACCCCGCAGGGCTACGTGATCGATCGCCGCACTCTGTTCATCCGGTCCAGGGGCGAGAGAGCCAGACTCGAGTTTCTCGAGGACCTGGCCCGCCTCGGATTGCGGATTGAGAACCGGGCCGGGGCCCCACAGGACATCGAGTGGGCCATGACCAGGGACGGCCTTCAAGTGCTGCAGGCCCGTCCGATCACGGTCTCGCGTCCGCTGGCCATCCACGACGACGGATTTGACACACAAGCTTCTGGAGAGGATGAGTACACCCCTAGAGGGGTAGCCGAAATGCTTCCCGGGGTTGTGTCGCCGCTGCTCTGGAGCATCAACGCGCCCATGCTCGAGGACGCATTCCGGTCGCTGTTCGCCGCCATCGGAGCCACCAGCGTGGGCGAGGGCAGGCGCATCGTCGGGCGATTCAGGGGGAGGGCCACCCTCAACCTGAGCGTGCTGCGGGAAGTGGCTGCGTCTTTGCCGGGAGGCTCCGGCGCCGAAGTTGAGCGCCAGTACCTCGGGCACGTCCTCGAACACGACCAGGAGGAGACGCCGCCCGAGTCGCGGACCGGGTTATGGGCCAGGGCGAGGGCAGCAGTTCGCAACTGGCGAGCCAACAGGTTGCTGGCCGACGACGTTGCCTTGATCAAGCACGCAGTGCATGGGGTCGCCCAGCTCGACATCGACTTGAGCCAGCTCCCGGCCCGGCGGCTGCTCCGCTACCGGTCTCGCATTCGTGATCTGGCCTGGCGGATCTACGCCACCGAGGTGGCGGCTTCGAGCGCGGCGGCCGCCGCCTATCGGGCCCTCGAAGTTCAGGTCGGACGGTGGCTGGGCGACGAGGAAGGAGTCCGCTGGGCTCAGCGCCTGACGGCCGGAACTCTGGCCGAGGCTTCGGTCGGAGCGGGCCGGGTCAACCGTCTGCGCGAGATATACGAGCGCCACGTTGCCGATACGCCCACCCTTCAGTCTTCTCTGGCCCGCGCGGCCGAAGACCCCCGCCGACGGATTGAGGCGCTCGGGGCATCCGGGCAAGCCTTCCTGGAAGACGTCGATCACTGCGTGCGGGCCTTCGGAGCTCAGGCGGTCTATGCCGGACGGACCTGGAACGAGGACATGGTTGGGGTCTGGAGTCAGCTCAGCTCGTTCGCCCGAGTCCCGACCCGGGCGGGGGACGACGGTGAGGCCAGTCTCGCCGAGCTGACCGACCTGCTCAAGAAATCGCCCAGGTGGCGTTTCAAGCGGATCATCACCGGCCAGCTCATCGACATGCGCTTGCGGATGCTGGGCCGCATGGTGGATGAGGCCACGTTGTTCCTGCGGGGGCGGGAGGAGGCCAAGTCATCACTGTTGGTCCTCGGCGGCGCCGAACGACGGGTGATCTTCGAGATTGCCGACCGGTTGGTCGCTTCCGGCCATCTCGAATTCGCGGGCGACGTCGAGTTGTTCGCCGATGGTGAGCTCGAGCAAATGCTGACCGGTGCTGAGCCGGTCTTCGGTCAGGAGCTGGAGCGTCGGCGCCGGGCGTTCAACCGGGCCAAGGATGCCGGGCCCCTCCCGGAAGTGTTCCGGGGCGATCCGGACGTGGCACACCATTCGGCGGCTCCATCCGGCCCAGTTCTGCAGGGATGGGCGGCCAGTCCCGGAATCGTCCAGGGGCGCGCCAGAGTGCTGCCGAGCCTGGAGGCTGGAACCGCGCTCGAACCGGGCGAAATCATCGTGGCGCACAGCACCGACCCCTCCTGGACGCCACTGTTCCTGGTGGCAGGCGGCATCGTTCTGGAAGAGGGCGGTCCGCTGTCGCACGCCGCGATTGTGGCGCGGGAGTTCGGGTTGCCGGCGGTGCTCAATGTGAACGATGTCACCCAGGCGATCAGCAACGGCGAGGAGTTGATCGTGGACGGAACCAGCGGCGAGGTCCGCAGAGTCATCCTGGCGGACGAGGCGGAAGCCGAATCGGAGCTCCGAGATGAGTGATCACCGCCGCGACCCGGTCATCGACGACGGCCTCCACGTGTTCGTGCCTGCCCTGATGGGGGTAGGCATGATCGTGTCCGGAATCCTCGTGATAGCCGACTGGGTCCAGAACCTTCTTCCCAACGGCCGGGTGCGGCGCAAGCAGGCGATCGCAGCCGGCGCCATGGGAGTGGTGGTCAGTGTTGCCCAGGCGGCCGGCCACGACGTTTCCGGTCCGGATTTTCATCAGCGCGAGTGGCGGCCCCGCTGGGCCTATCTGGTGACGGCCTTCATCTTCGTCGGTATCGGGGCGGGCGCCCTCACGGCCGGGCTGCTGGCTTTCAACGATGACAGCGGCCTCTTGTATCGAAATCCGTGGATGGTGGGGTTGGGGGTTGGCACCGCCAGCATCCTCGGCCTGGTTTCGCTGCAGTTGCTGTTCTTTGCCGCCATCCACCGGCGGTCCTTCCGAGCCGCCCACGTGCTGGTGGAGACCACGTGGTTTGGCCGCCTGAAGCCGCCTCCCACCGAGCCGGCCGAATTCGCTCGCACGCTCAGCTTGATTGAAAGAGAGGGGAAGACATGAAACGGCAACTCTCGGTGGTGGCTCTGATCGGGCTACTGGGCCTGCTCAGCTTCCTCGTGTACACCGGCGTCTACATATTCGTCTATCTGTTTCGGGCGTTTCGGACCGTCGATCCCATCGAAGGAGAGGTCGTCCAGATCTGGCACGGAGACCCCTTCTCTCGCGCCATTCTGGTTTCGATCCTGTTCCTGATCGGGCTGGTGGTGCTGCTGTGGGTCGGCATCACCCGCGGGAACATCGTGAGTCGCGGCCAGCAAGTCCGCTTCCGCTCAGACCTGTGGGCTTGGCTGGTCGACCAGGGCGAGCTGACAAACGAGGCTCCTGAGCGGGTGGCCGAGCGAGCGGTGTCGGCCTATCGGGCCCGGCTGGAGGGCGTCAGCGAGGGCTAGGCCGTGCAGCAGACGCGAGCGCGGTGCAGGCCGTGGCCTTCGAGGGCGTGGTAGGTAGCTGCCACCAGAACCGTCCCGAGCAACAGTCCGGCAAATACGTCGGTGGTCCAGTGCACGTCCAGGTAGACGCGGGAGGCGGCCACCGTGAGGATGACCAACACCGACCCGAAGAAAGCAATGGTGCGGGCTGCCCGGTTGGTCGTGGCCTCCCACACCACCAGGGGAACCAGGCCGTAGAAGCCGACCGAGGCGAGGACATGCCCGGAGGGGAATGACGGGCCGTTGCCGGGAAGGAGCTGGTCGAGGTCGGGCCGCACCCTTCCCACCAGTTCCTTGAAGAGCACCTCGAACAGCGGGTTGACGGCGATGGCCACGATGATCACCAGCAGGGTGGTGGTGCAGCGCTTCGTGGCCCAGGCCCACAGCGCCAAACCGAGGGCAAGAACGCCGATCACATAGCGGGTGCCCAGTTCAGTGGCCATCACCATGGTGGTGTTCAGCCACCCGGTGCGTACGTCCATCGTGGTCTCCTGGACGGCGGTATCGACTGAGAGAAGCAGGCGTTCGGCGGTCAAAGCAATCGCTGCCAGGGTCACGAATATGCCCAGGCAGGCGAGAATCAGGCGCCGGGCCATGCGGCGATCCCTGACTATCAATAGAACGCGGTCGGTGAGGCTGTGAGCGGCTTGCATTGTTCTCTGGAGGTCTTCGGCGGTTGCGACGGCCACCCTAAGTGAGTTCTTCCCTTAGTTGTCGCGGGAGGCAAAGTAGCGGACGGCGGCTGCGATGGGAAGGGTGCTGAACGCCCTAGGGTGAAGCCTCGCAATCGCGAAACGAAGGTGTGTATGTCCAAGCAGTATGACGGCCCCCCGGAACTATCGATCGACCTCTCCAAGAGTTACTCAGCCACTCTCCATACCAACCACGGAGACATCGCCATCGATCTGCAGGCTGAGCGTTCGCCCCAGACCGTCAACAACTTCGTGTTCCTGGCTCGAGATGGTTTTTACGACGGCGTGATCTTCCATCGGGTGATCTCCGGCTTCATGGTCCAGGGTGGTGATCCGACCGGAACCGGACGGGGAGGGCCCGGCTACCAGTTCCGTGATGAGCTGGAGGGCTCGCCCGGCTACGCCCGGGGAACGGTGGCCATGGCCAATGCCGGCCCGAACACGAACGGTTCCCAGTTCTTCATCTGCCACGCCGATGCGGGCCTGCCGCACGCTTACACAATCTTCGGTCAGGTGACCTCTGGGATGGATGCCGTTGACTCCATCGCATCCGGGAGCACCGACCATTCAGACCGGCCTCACGACGACGTGGTGATCGAATCGGTCGAGATCTCAGAGAGCTGAGCGGACAGGCCGGGCGCCATCCCTCCCAGCCGGTTGCTGTGCGTGTTAGTGGGCGCACCTCAAACACCGATGTCCGGCGCCCTCAGAAACGGAAGCGGGTCACATCGGTCGGGAACTCAAACCAAGCCATGGCTTTGGCGGGTGTGAAGACTCTCAGACCGCCGGCGTCAACTCCCTCCCAGGCGTCCGGCTTGGGCGAATAGCCGAGCTTCTCGTATTTGGCTGAGAACGCAGCTGCCAACCTGCTCCCGAAGTCCAACCCGGGCGGTGCAGCAGCCTCAGATCGGCCTTCGACTATCACGGCCTGGCTGCCGTCCTCAAGATGGAGAACGCACGCCGAGTCCTCAACCAGGTTCCGGACGTGGATGGTGTCGACCGATCCGTCGTACCAGAACGCTCCGTCGATCCACACACCCCACCGCGGCACCACGTGGGGTCTCCCGTCCGGCCGGGTAGTCGCCATCCAGTAGTTGGTTGCGGACCTCAGCCGTTCCTCAACGGCAGCCCACTCGAGGACACCCTCGTCGGTGGCGGGGACTCCGTAACCGTCTGGCATCTCAGGTCGGTCACGCTCGGGCTGGGACATACCGGGGAGGCTACCGAGCCTGCTCTCGCCCGTCGATGGCTAGGTGACCTCTTCGTTGAAGCGGCTCAGCGATTCCTCCAGGTCACTCCAGGTGACCTCCAGTTGCTCGCGGTCCTGGCGCAGGACATTGAGAGCGGCTTCCCGCAGCAGGCTGGTTAGGTCGGCGAACGAGAGCCCCTCGGTTACCTCAGCCAATTGATCCAGGTCGACGTCGGGAGCGAAAGGCACGTCGGTGATCTTGAGAAGGGCCAGGCGGGAGGCCTGGGGCGGAAGGTCGAGCAGGATGTGGGTCTCGAGGCGCCCGCCCCTCAGCAGGGCAGGGTCGATCAAGTCCTTGCGGTTGGTGGCACCGATCACAACCACGTCGCCCCGGTCGGAGACACCGTCGATCTCAGTCAGGAGGGCGGCCACCACTGAGTCCGTAACCGAGTTATTTGAGTTGCCGCGGACGGGGGCGAGAGCATCGAATTCATCGAAGAAGATGATCGAGGGGGCCACCGACCTCGCCCTCGTGAACAGCTCCCGCACCCCCCGTTCGGACTCGCCGACAAACTTGTCGAGCAGCTCTGCACCCTTCACTGAGAAGAAAGCCGCGCCGGCTTCGTGGGCCAGGGCTCTAGTCACGTAGGTCTTGCCGGTGCCGGGCGGTCCATGCAGCAGGATGCCCCGCGGGGGCTCGATGCCCATGCTTTCGAAGCGTTCGGGATTCTGAATCGGCCAGATCACCGCTTCGGTCAGACGCTGCTTGACCTCATCCAGGTTGGCGACACGTTCAAAGCCGTAGGAGGGCATCTCTCCCAGGGAGACCGATCCCAGCGAGGGAGTGGTTCCCCCGATGGCGGCCAGCATGATCTCGGTGGTGGCATTTCCGCCTGTCCTGACCACCATGGCTGAGGCATGCACGACAGCAGCGATTACATCGGCGCCTGAGAAGCCGGCCGACTTGGCGGCCAGCACGTCAAAGGCGATGTCGTCGGATGGAACCTTGCCGAGGGCTGCCTCGAACAGCAACCGGCGCCGGTGCAGGTCCGGGGGCGGTATCGAGAGCTTGCGAGGCAGCAAGGGTGAGGTGGCTACGGCATCGTCGAGAGCCTCCAGCGATGAGACGCCCAGGACGCAGGCCACGCCTGCCTTCTCGGCGACTGCATCGAGGAACCACCGCAGGATTGCTCCCATCTGATTCCGGAACATCCCCTCATCGCCTGCCACGGCATCCAGCCGATCCAGGAAGATGACTGTGGGCCCCACCGACTCCTTGACGCCCTTCTCCACCAGGTCGAGCAGCTTCTCCGGCTTGAAAACCAACTCGAGGGAGATCTCGTTGACCCGGGCTCCGGTGGCGGAAGCGGCGGCGTTGACCAACTCGGATTTGCCGACTCCCGATGGCCCTTCCAGAACAACGCCGGCCACGGCGGGAAGCCCCCAGGTAGCCGGGAGGTTGCCGGGCGAGGTCAGCAGAGCCAGCCACCCGGCCAGCGTCTCCAGCTCGGTCTCCAGGCCGGTCAAGAGTGCAGTGGCGGTGGTAGGGGCCTCTCCAGCCGGGTGGCCCTCAGGCTGGGGGATCGGGGCGCTGGGGGGGATATCGCCCTCCGAGCCCACGACAGTCCCGCTCCCGACGGTGCCGGCCGGCTCCGGGATGACACCTACCACCTTGACCTCGATCGGCTCGGCCGGCTGGCTCGATCCATAAGAGGGATCGACCACAACCGTGTCTCCGACAGTCACCGGAATCCCCTGCAGTGAACGGGCGGCGTGGCGGGGTTCGAGGGGAAGTTCGTCTCCGGCCAAAACCACCCGCTGGGCCTGGGGGAGAAGGACCCGCTTGACGTCGATGGTCTCCCCGGCACCGATCCCGGCGTTCTGCATTGTGCGCTCACCAAGCATCAGAGCGTTTGGCTCTGTCACCTCACCGGGGCGGATCAGGACGTGGGTGTTTCCGACCCGGACGATGCCGCCGCCCGGCAAGCCCATCGCGCTCAGCAGAGTGGCGTCGGCCCTGGCAAAAGGATCCGAGCCTGGTCGGATCAAGAACTTCATGCCGCAAGAGCATAGAAGCGACCGATTGCGGATCGGCTATGCGGCATCCAGCCTCTCGAGGGCGGGTACCGGGTGGGCCGGAAGACTGAAGGGAGCTGTGCTGTCGACGATGCGGGCGTCTGTCCGCTCCAACCAGCGCCAGATGAGGTGGGCCTCTTCGGCTGCCGCGACTGTGGGTGGAGTCTGAGGGGTATCGTCCGGGAGGTCGGCTGGAGCGAGCAGAGGAGGCTGCGCGCTCCCGCTCCACGCCGCCACTAGGTGGCCCCGCTCGATGAGCGCCCCATCGCCCCCGGCGGTCTCCGCCCACAACAGGCCGGCTTGCTGCAATGCCTGCCAACCCCGCCGCCGATCGATGGTTCGAGCTAACGCCCGGTACCTGTCGC
>JBPCTX010000338.1:0-2982 GCA_051011455.1 Acidimicrobiia bacterium
GGTGATGAAAGCCCAGATCACCCAGCCGACGACCGCGCCGACAACCCCACCGACCACACTGCCCAAGAACTTGGTCCCGGGCAGAATCCACTGGCCGACGCCCCACAGCAAAGCAGTGACGACGACCACGAAGAAGGCTTCGCCCGTGTAGCCACGATCGTGTTCGACTGTCTCATAGAAATCAACATCGAGCTTGGCGGCGCGAATCATCCGTTCCAGCATCCGGTCCCTCTCTTCAGCAACCGGCACAGAATACTTTTTCGCGACCTAGCTTCGCCAGTCGCCCGACAGCCTGCCGGGTCACCTTGGCGGCTACCTACGGGGAAGTCACACGCCTGCGGGTGACTGTCAACAGGTCACAGTTCCATGCGCGAAGCCTCAGGCACCTACCGATGACTGGCGACTGGATTAGAGCGAAGCTCAATCCACCAGTTCGATGATCGCCATCTCGGCGCCATCGCCGCGGCGAGGGCCGAGTTTGAGGATACGGGTGTAGCCGCCGGGACGATCGACGAACTTGGGCGCCACGTCATCAAAGAGACGGGTGACGACCTCAGTGTCCTCAATGTGGCGAAGGATGATCCGCCGGTCGTGAAGGGTGCCGTTGCGAGCTTTGGTGATCAGCTTCTCGGCGTAGGGGCGAAGCACCTTGGCCTTGGAGAGGGTGGTCTCGATCCGACCGTCCCAGAACAGAGATGCCGCCAGGTTGGACATCATTCGTTTGTGGTGGGACGGGCTCCCCCCGAAGCGGGGTCCCTTCTTCGGGCGGGGCATGCTAGATCACGGGCTCCATCGGCTGGCTCGGATCCTCGTCACGCGACTGGCGGAGGGACAGGCCGAGCTCGTCGAGCTTGGCGGTGACCTCTTCCAGGCTCTTCTGGCCGAAGTTGGTGATGTTGAGGAGATCGTCCTCGGTGCGCATCACCAACTCGCCCACCGTCTTCACCTGTGCCCGGCGCAGGCAGTTGCGGGGACGCTCGGATAGATCAAGAGCCTCAATCGGAAGATCGAGGTCGGGAGAACCGGATTCGGCTTCGACGACGTCGCCAAGCTCAAGTCCGACGCCCTCACCCTCACCGACATCGGCGAACAGGCCGAGCAGCTCACGCAGTGTCTTGCCGGCGGAGGAGATGGCTTCGGAAGGCTCGATGGAGCCATCGGTCTCGACGTCAACGATCAGCTTGTCGAAGTTGGTCATCTGGCCGACCTGGGTGGCACCCACCTCGTAGGCCACCTTGCGTACCGGCGAGAAGATGGAGTCGATCGGGATAACGCCGATGGTTTCGCTCTTCTTGTTCTTCTCGGCGGTGCGGTAGCCGACTCCGCGCTCAACGGTTACTTCCATGTCCAGCGTGCCCGACGAGGACAGCGAGGCGATGACGAGATCGGGATTGACGATCTCGACTCCGGCCGGCAGCTTGAATTGGCCGGCTTTGACGCTTCCGGATCCCTTGGCCGACAGGAAGAGAGTCTGAGTCTCCTCTGCCTCCATGCGCAGGACGACCTGCTTGAGGTTGAGGATGATGTCGACGACGTCTTCCTTGACGCCTTCGACGGTCGTGAACTCATGCAGCACGCCTTCGATCCGAACCGACGTGATCGCGGCTCCGGGAATGCGGGACAGCAGGGTGCGGCGGAGCGTATTGCCCATGGTGTAGCCGAACCCCGGCTCGAGGGGCTCGATGATGAACTGGGACCGGGTCTCGGCTACCTGTTCCTCTTGAATCTGCGGGCGCTGAACGATGAGCACAGGGCTCCCTCCGTTACTTCGAGTAGAGCTCGACGATGAGCTGTTCTTGGATTTGTGTATCGACTTGGGTCCTGGTTGGCAGGTCCCGGACGGTGATCTTCTTATCGTCCGCATCGACCTCCAGCCATTCGGGGATTCCCGTATCGCCGGTGGTGTCGATCGCGTGCTGGATGGTCACCAGGTCCTTGCTGCGTTCCCGCAGTTCGAGCTCGGTGCCGGGTCGCACCCGGATGGAAGGCTTGTCGACCCGGCGTCCGTCCACGAGAACGTGGCCGTGTGACACCAGCTGGCGGGCCTGGGCGCGGGACGTGGCGAAGTTGGACCGGTAGACGACGTTGTCCAGCCTGCTCTCCAGAATTCGGAGGAGGTTCTCGCCGGTGATCCCGCTCCTGCGAGCAGCCTCTTTGTAGTAATTGCGGAACTGCTTCTCGAGAACCCCGTAGATGCGACGAGCCTTCTGCTTCTCCCGGAGCTGGATGAGGTACTGGGTCTCTTTGATGCGGCCACGCCCGTGATCACCGGGCGGATAGGGGCGAATCTCGATGGCGCACTTGCTGGATTCACAGCGCTGACCCTTGAGGAACAGCTTGGTGCGCTCACGACGGCACAGCTTGCAGACGGGACCGGTGTAGCGAGCCATCAGTTACCCCGCCTCTTCTTGGGGCGGCAGCCGTTGTGGGGTAGCGGCGTGACATCCTTGATGCCGGTCACTTCCAGTCCCATGGCTTGCAAGGTGCGAACTGCAGTCTCTCGGCCCGAGCCGGAGCCCCGCACGATGACGTCGACTTTACGGATGCCGTATTCGCCGGCCTGGCGTGCGGCCTGTTCGGCTGCCACCTGAGCAGCGTATGGAGTGGACTTGCGCGAGCCCTTGAAACCGACTGAACCGCCTGAGGTCCACAGAATCGTGTTGCCCTGCAGGTCGCTGATGGTGATCACAGTGTTGTTGAAGGTGGCACGGATGTGGGCCTGGCCGTGCGAGAGGGTCCGCCGTTCCCGCCGCCGCGACCTGGCGGCCTTCTCATCAGCAGGTTCATCAGAGTCATCGGCGGCAACTGCCGGAGCGGCAGGCGCCTCAGCTACGGGAGCTTCCGGGGCCGCGGGTGCCTCAGGGGCCGCGGGTGCCTCGGCCCCAGGTTCTACAGCTTCTGGCTGGGAGCCGGAAGCTGGTGCCTGCGGGCTCTCGTCGACGCTCTCTTCTCCGGGTGTCTCAGGTGTAGTCACTACTTCTT
>JBPCTX010000339.1:0-19641 GCA_051011455.1 Acidimicrobiia bacterium
CTTCGAGGTGGTCGACATCCACCAGGAGATCACTCAGGCACCCGACGCAGTTGAGCTCACCGACATGCGGGGTGCGGTCGCCTTCGAGGACGTCACGTTCGACTACGCGGCGGGTGGCGAAGTGGGACTGCAGTCGGTCAAGCGGGTATCGATGTGGCGCCCCACCGAGAAGGTCGACGAGGACTCCGAGTTGCAGGTCGCCTCACGCCGTACCGCCCTCGAAGGCGTGACCTTCGACGTCGCGCCCGGCGAGCTGGTAGCGCTGGTGGGCCCGAGCGGCGCCGGCAAGACCACCGTTACCTATCTGGTGCCGCGGCTGTACGACGCCACCACGGGCGTGGTCCGCATCGATGGGCACAACGTGCGGGACATCGATTTTGACTCCCTCGCCGGCCACATTGGGGTGGTCACCCAGGAGAGCTACCTGTTCCACGACTCGATCGCCGCCAATCTCCGGTACGCCAAGCCGGATGCCACCCAGGCAGAGCTGGAGGCAGCCGCCCGGGCCGCCAACATCCACGACTACGTGGCATCGCTGCCCCGCGGCTACGAGACCCGGGTGGGGGAGAGGGGCTACCGACTCTCGGGAGGCGAGAAGCAGCGGGTGGCCATCGCCCGGGTGATCCTCAAGGATCCGCGCATTCTCATCCTGGACGAGGCGACCAGTCACCTCGACGCCCGATCCGAGGCCCTCATCCAGGAGGCACTCGACGGAATCATGCAAGGCCGCACCTCGCTGGTCATCGCTCACCGGCTCTCCACCATCTTGGCCGCCGACCGGATCCTGGTCCTCGACGAGGGCCGGATCGTCGAGACCGGCACGCACGAGGACCTGCTGGCCGCCGGCGGTCTCTACGCCCGGCTCTACGAAACCCAGTTCCAATCGACGGCCGGTCTACCGCTCGATTCATCCTTAGCTGACTCTTAGGTGGGCTTAACAGACTCCGTACCTGCTTCCCGCATCCTGGGACTGTGAAAGGTTCTTGGAAAGGAGAACAGAGATGAAACAGAGTCTGAAGATCGGATTCGTGGCCGTTGTAGTGGCCGCCTTCGCAGCCAGCGGCCTGGCGCTGGCCCAGAGCGACGGTAGCGACGACCTCCCTCCCGTCGATGCCCAGGTCGAGGAGTTCGCCCCGGCGGGTCCCGGGCACGGGATGAAGGGGCCGGCCGGCCAGCAAGGCATGCGAGGCGGGCCCGGTCACCTCGACCAGGTCGCCGAAATCCTTGGAATCGATGACACACAGGTGATCGTTGACGCGCTGGAAGCCGGTGACACGCTGGCCGACGTTGCCGCGGCCAACGGGTCGTCCGGTGAGGCCGTCGTGGCCGAGCTGGTGGCGGGCCTGAGCGAGAAGCTGGCCGAGGCCGTCGCCGATGAGCGAATTGACCAGGTCAGAGCCGATGAGATCCTGGTCAACGCCGAGGAGAGAATCACCACACTGGTCAACTCGACCCAGGAGGAGATTCAGGCAGCTCGTCAGGTCCAGCGTGAAGAGCGCCAGGCGGAACGAGAAGCGCGCCGGGCCGAGCGCCAGGAGACTGTGGCCGCAGTAGTCGGAATCCCGTTCGAGGACATCCAGGCTGCGCTGCAGGACGGCGAGACCACCCTGGCGGAGATCGCTGCCGAACAGGGTGTCGGCCTCGACACTCTGGTTGACGGCCTGACCGCACCGGCCGCCGCCAATCTGGCAGAGAAGGTGGCCGACGGCACCCTCACCCAGGATGAGGCCGACGAGCGTCTGGCCGAAATCACGGAGCGGATCACCGAGCGGGTGCAGACCCCGCCGGCGGACCACGACCGCATGCGTAGCAAGGACGGACGACGCGGCCCCGGTCGCGGTGGCCCCGGAGCAACCGGAGGCTTCGGCCCATCCGCAGGCTCACAGATCGGCCTGAACGCCTAGCAATCAGGAGACTGGCACAATGAAGAATCGGCCCCCTCCGGGGCCGATTCTCTATGCACCCCTCCCGCGAAGCGAAGCGGAGCGGGAGGGGCAAGGGGAGGGCTGAAAGCGCGTTCCTGTGCTCCTGTTTGGCGTCAAAGTCAAACTGCCTCCTGCCCGTCTCCTCAGAGAAACGGTCCCAACAACGCGAGCGACGTTTCTTGTCACACCCCGTCGTCATAGTGGTCCCCATGAAGACGGAAACATGCAGACACATTCCGGTGGCCGTGGCGGGGATCGAAGTGGTCACCTGTGAAGGTTGCGGTGAGGTGTCGTGGTACCGGCGCGGTCAGTGGCTGGATCCGGCCGAGGGGATGGCCGAGTTGTTCGGGCAGTACGACCTGGTCGGTCGGATGGAGGCGCTGTCGGCCCCGGCGCCCGAGGTCTTGCTGTACCGGCCCCCTAACAATCGGTGGCGTTCCCATCTGGAGGGGTTCCCCAAGCGTGTGTGGCTAGAAGTCTCCTCCCAGCTGTGGCTGAGCCACGATGGTGAGCACCTGTTGCTGGCCCCGGCCGATCCGCTTCACCTCGAGAACCTGACCCGGGGGGCCTGAGACCCGTCTGCTAGTTCCCGCAGCCGAAGGCCACTTCAACCACTTCCTGTAGCTCCGTTGGCACCCAGGGCACTCCTACCAGTGCCTGGCGCTCCTCGGTTGAGTTGAGTGCGGCCTCGGCGGCTTGGCAGATGGCGATCACTTTCTCATCCGCCTCACGAGCGGATTCGCCGGCCGGAGTTGTCCAGAGGTTGCCGAGCTCACTCATACTGCTGGCGCTCATAGCGTTGTTGAACAGCACGGTTTCGGCTTCCACCAGGCTTCGGATGGCCGAGATTGCCGCCACGTGCAGGTCTTCGGCCTCGCGGGGAGCCGTTGCCTCTTCGAGTTCTGCCAGGAATGTTGTCCGAAGCTCGATTCGGCTGGTGGCGTAGGTATGTACCCGCTCGATCGTCTCCGGTTCGCTCTCGAACCAGGCGTCGTTTTCCTCCATGCCCGCCCTGTGGGTTCCGACAATCGAGTCCATCTTGTCGGCGTATTCGGTGAGCGAAGGTCCGCTACTGCAAGCAGATGCCGCCATGGCCAGGGCGACGAGAGCGGCCAGCGCCCCGCGCACCGTCACTCCGTCTCGGACAGCCAGGCGGCGATGCGGCGTCCCACTTCCTCGCCCTGATCCTCCTGCAGGAAGTGGGCGGCGTTGTCAATGGTGTCGAGCTGGCCGGCTCCGGGTATCAACTCGGTCAACCGGGCCCCGGTTCGGGTCGAGAAGATCGGATCGCCGGTGGAAAACAGAACGTATGCGGGGTTCTCCCACCGGGCCAGCGCCTCTCGCACAGCCAACATCTCAACCGCCCCCGGGTCGTCACCGCTGAGGGGAACCATCATCGGGAAGCGCCGGATCCCGGCCTTGTGTTCGATGGATGGAAAAGGGGCCGCGTAGGCAGCGATCACGTCGCCTCCCCAGGGGTGGGCCTCACTGCGCGACATGAGAAAGTCGACCGGAAGGTCGGGAGTCTTGGCCACCCAGTCCCGGAACTGCATCCACGCTTCCGACATGGTGCCGCGGCCGGTGAACAGCCCGGTGTTGAGGACTACAAGCCTTCTCACAGTCTCCGGGTGCTCGACCCCGAAACGCAACCCGATCGGGCCGCCCCAGTCCTGTCCCACCACGGTGGCATCCTCCAGAGCCAATGACTCCAGCAGCGCGCTCACGGAGGCTGCGTGCATCTCGAACGTGAAGAACTGGTCGTCAACCGGCTTGTCCGACTTGCCGAGGCCGACATAGTCGGGAGCAATGCAACGATATCCGGCCGCTACCAACGGCGGGATCACTTTCCGATAGAGGAACGACCAGGTGGGTTGGCCGTGGAAGAGCACCACCGGCTTGCCCTCACCCTCATCCAGGTAATGCATCCGGATGCCCTCCCAGTCGAAGTAGTGCGGCTGGAACGGGTAGTCGGGAATCCCGACGAAAGCCTCGTCGGGCGTACGGAGGATCTCAGTCAACGGACTCCGGCTCCTCGTCGGAAGGCAGGTGCCCGGGAACTACCAGCACCGGCCGCTGGGTGTCGGCCATAACCCGGGCCGAGATGCTCTCCCATGCCGACTCGGCGAAGATCTGTCGGGTGGCTCCCAGGACCACGAGGTCGGCGTCGATGGCCTCAGCAGTGCGAACAATGGCAGCGGCCTTGTCCTCACCCTCCAGGTGCAGCGGCTCGGCGTCGATGTCACGGGTCCGGAGGGCGGCGATGACAGGATCGGTCAGGCGACGGCCGCGTTCCTCCACGTAGCGGGCGATCACGGCATCCTCTTCCTCATCCCAGCCGGGAGCCCCTTCCGTCAGCGGTCGCCACTCCTCCGACCGGATCTCGTTGAGGAACGAGCGAGGGATCTCCAGCACCGTCACCACCTTCACCTGGTCGCGCGAGTCGACCAATCGTTCGACGATGCTGGCAACCGGCTCAGGAGGGAGGACGCCGGCGGTGGCGATGAGGACATTCATCAGGGATGAGGCTAGCTATCTGTTTCGCCTGGCGGCCGCGTGAAGGCACCGCTCGTCGTTATCCTCCCCGGACCCCCGGGAGGAGCAACCGATGTCGGATCTGCCGATCGAACTGATCAACAAAGTCACCTGGAAGATCCCAAACGCTCTGTGCCTGGTGGGGTCGCGGGCCGGGGACGAGTGGAACGGCATGACCCACAGCTGGGTCACGCAAGTGTCGATGGAGCCGGTGCTGATCGCCATCGCCGTTGACAAGAAGGCGGTCACCAATCGCCTCGTCGCCGACAGCGGTGTGTTCTCCGTCAACCTCTGGAATGCAGAGGACACCAGGCCATTTGTGAAGTTCTCGAAGCCCGCCACCAAGGAAGGCATGACCCTGAACGACCGGCCGATTCGAGAAGGCGAGACCGGCGCTCCCGTCTTCGAGGAAGCCGCTGCCTACCTCGAGTGCGAAGTCCGTGAGACCGTTGATGTCGGGACCCACTCACTGTTTCTGGGCGAAGTAGTCGCCGCCGGCAGCAACGACGACGAAGCCGAAATCGCCTCGATGTCACATACCCGAATGAAGTACGGCGGCGTCAAGCGCCACTAGAGCCAAGGTTTGTCAGTCCCCCCGCTGAAGGCGGAGGGAAGGGCGAACCCTGCGGGTTCGGCCGCTGACCCGAAGGGTCAGGGGTAGGGGGGCAAGGCCCAACGAGCGAAAGCCTCTACTCGTCCTCGCCCTCCAGCTCGGCTTCGATCCTGGCCTCTTCTTCTGCCTCCATCTCGTGGCGGCGGAGGGCGGTTTCCCGTTTGTGCGGCTCGTACTCGGTGCCGGGGACGGCGACCTGCCTGATCAGCTCCTCTCGCTCCTCACCCTTGCGGCTGGGAGTGACGAACAACAGCAGGCTGGGCAGGACGATGATCGAAACCGCGAAGGCGATCGCGATCATGACCGCGGTCAACAACCCGAACGTTGCGAAGATCGGCGTCGGGGCCAGGCTGAGGGCGAAGAAGCCGAGAATCGACGTGGCGGCCGAGATGGCCAACGCGCCGCCGGTTCCTTCGCCGGCCCGCCGTAGCGCTGGGAAGCGGCTGGGTTCGCCGACGAATTCCTCTCGGAATCTCACCGTGAAGTGAGTGGCGAAGTCGATGCCGATACCAATCGCAATGGCGGCGATGGTCGCCGTCACCGGGTTGATCTTCATATCGACCAGGTACATGAACCCATACACCCACGCCACCACCAGCAGGATTGGCACGATGGCTGTGAGGGCGTACCTGAGTGAGCGCATGATCAGCGCCGCAATCAGAGTTGCCAGCACAACCGCAATCGGGATGCTGACGACCATGGCGTCGACGAAGGCGTCCAGTCCACCCTTCTGGGTGATCACATCGCCGGAGACGCTGATGATGTCGGTCTGGTCGCCGATCGCAGCTTCCAGCCCGGTGGCCGCCGACTCCAACTCGGCCTTGGCGTCGTTGATGATGACGCCGTCGATGAAGGAGGGGATGCCGACCGAAAGGGTGGTGGCCTGGCGGCCGGCACCGTCGTAGAACACTGCTCGCTGTACGTTTTCGACCGCGAACACCGTCTGACCGGCGTCGTTTCCAACGCCGTTGTCGTAGGCATGGGCATAGATCGCGGCGTTCTGGGCGGCCGAATCGGGCAAGCCGTCGCCGTCGGAGTCCGTCAACTCGACGCCGGTGTCGTTGGTCACCGCCGACCGGGCGGCGCTTGAAACCATCACTGTGCGCAGGATGGTGACGGCGTTGTCGCCGGTGATCACATCACCGTTGAAGTCCACACTCAGCTCAACTCCCGATGAGGTGACCTCGTCGAGGGCGGCTTCCATGGCGGTCACGGTGGATGGCTCGGTCAGGTTCCCTTCCACAAAGATGAAGCCGCTTCCGCCCGTCGACTGGCCGAAGTGCTCGTCGAGCAGGTCGAGCGAGATGATGACGTTGCTGTCCTCGGGCAGGAAGTCCTTGAGTTGGAACTCGGAACTCACCTGGAAGGCCCCCCAGACACCGGCTACCGCCAGTATCCCGACGATGGGCATGGTGATGACTCGCCAGCGGGCCAGGAAATGGACGATAGTGCCGGCCGACCGCATGCCGTGTCCGGCGCCCTTCACCTCGTCGCTCATTGGGCGACCCTTGGCCTCAGCCCGTGCGTTGCGGCGCTTTGTCAGCCGGTAGGGAAGGTAGATGAAGAGCAAGCCGAAGATGGCGAAGATGATCACGCCGATCTGGGGGAACACCACGTTCATCGAAACCATGACGCCGGCAACGAGAGCGGTGAAGAAGAACCCGATCTTGTAGGTGATCATCAGCCCGCGGTCAGCCGGGGAGGGCCCGACCATGTCTTCTATAGCCAGCAGCCACTTGGGGACGATCAGGCCGAGGATGGCGGCGGCTATCAGCAGGGCGATGGCGGCACCAACGCCGAACTCGGTTATAGCTTCGATTCCAGACGCAGCATTGGATAGGAAGGCGGCGGCCGATGAGAGCGCTGCCATCAACAGAGCCCCGAACACGAGCGTGAGGCCGATGGGGTAAGCCCGCATTCGGCTCGCTCCCTCTTCTACCTGCGCCTCCCGGGCGCGGCCCGAAGCGTGGATGAAGAAGTCGACCCCGAAGCTGATCATGGCAATTGGGACGATCAGCTGCAGCAGCGGAGACACTTCCAGCTGCAGCACGCCAATGAATCCGTTGTAGATCATCATGGTCAGCGACAGTCCGACCGCCACCATGACGGCGGCCCAATAGGACCGCAGGAGGGCGCCAACCAGCAGCATGATGAAGGCAACGGCCAGGAAGATGAAGGGGCCGCCCTCTTCGAACGACTCGTCGAACGCCGCGTTGAAGTCGATCCCGACCCCGATCGCCTTCATGTTCTGCTGGTCGCCCCGCAAGATGTCCTGGGCGTCGCGCAACCAGAGCTCGGCCTCGATGAAGCGGTCGTCCTCGGTGGCACCTTCGAACGAGTCGAGGTTGTAGAGGACGTCGGACAGGATGACAGGCGCCCTCCATACCGAGATCTGGCGTCCATCCACCTCGCCCGGAGTAGCCGTTGACTGTTGGGAGAGGGTGAAGACCAGGTCACGGGTCGGCGCCTCGGGGGCCAGCATCTCGTGAAGCGCGACCTTGACGTCGGTCTCGCTGGCACCGGCCAGACCCGACGGGAGGGCGGCGTCGACTGCGTCGGCCAATGAGAACACGCCGTCGATTACGACCCCTCTGTTGTTGCTGAACTCAGTTACGAGGTGGGCTTGCGAGGCCGGGTCGGCTCTCAGTGCGTCAGAGTTTGCCTTGTACTCGAGCAGGGCGTCGCGGGTCAATACATCTATCCCGTCGGGATCCTCCACCAGGAAGCCGGCGCCGACCACCGAAGTGGCGGGCGACAGGAGGTCCTCGGCCCTCTCTGCGGTGTCATAGATCTCACCTTTAGGCTCGAACGACACGTCCTCTTCGGTCTTGACCGAGTTGCCGATGAAGAGGAACCCGATTGCCCCAACCACCAGTCCGATGGTGACCAGGCGGATGTGGGTGTTGATCCACTCGAAGAAGCGTCGCTCGCGGGCCTTGTCGCTCATAACCAACCTCGGTACTAGATGAGAAACACCAAACTAGCCGGAGAGAGTGCCGCATTCGCTGACAACTCGTAAGCTGGTGGCCTTGTGAGCGATGGAGACACCCGCCCCCTCGGCGAAATACAACACAGCCCGCGTCCCGGCACGGAGCTGAGTGGGATCGGAGCTCGGCGCGAGCTGCGCATCGGAGCCCTCCGACTGTCGGGCCGTCGGCGTCGCCCCTCCGGTGAGAAGCCACCGCTTCCCCGCGAGTTGCGAGCCAGCGGCTGGTTCTGGATCCTGGCCGGCGTTGGGATGATCGTGGTGTGGGTTTCGCTGTATGCGTTCCCAGACACCACCAACTGGTGGACGGACCGGGATATGACCGTCCTGCGCTGGTTGCGCGACCTCCGCTCTGATGGGCTGACCACTGTCATGGAGAATCTGCACGCCCTCGGCTCGCAATGGTTCATCCGGCCGCTGCGATGGTCGGTCATCCTGGTTTTGATCTTCTACAAGAGATGGCGGCACCTGTTCGGAATGCTCGGGGCTCTGTTTGTGGTCGGATTGGTGGTCAACGGACTGGAGGTGGCGGTGGCCCGCCCCCGGCCCCTAGTCGACATCATCGGCGGTTGGAGCGGATACAGCCACCCGTCGGCTCCGGTTGCCGGCCTGTCGGTTACGTTCGGTGTGATGGGAATGGCGCTGTTCTCGAAGGGCAAGATCAGGAACCGCTTCATGACGGCGGCCGAGGTCATCGTTCTCCTGTTGATCATCGCCCGTATGTACCTGGGGGTCGATCACCCCACCGATGCGATCCTGGCAGCCATGTTCGGCTTCGCCGTGGCAGTGATCGTCTTCAAGCTGTTCGTGCCCGAGTCGGCCTTCCCGGTGGTCAACAAGCGGGGGGTTACCGCTCACCTGGATGTGGGAGGAGTGCGCGGCGCCGCTATCAAGCAAGCGGTGCAGGATCAGCTGGGCATCGAGGTGCTGAAGCTGGAGCCGTTCGGCTTGGAAGGCTCCGGTGGGTCGACTCCGCTGCGCTTGACGGCGGCCGGGGCCGATCCCGACGACCCTCACGTCCACATCTTTGCCAAGCTCTACTCCCAGACCCACCTGCGGTCCGATCGTTGGTACAAGGTGGGCAGGACCATCATGATCGGTTCACTGGAAGACGAGGTCAAGTTCTCGTCGGTCAGGCGCCTCGTCGAGTACGAGGACTACATCTTGCTGCGGATGAGAGATGCCGAGCTCCCCTCAGCCGAGCCCTACGGAATAGTTGAGATCACCCCAGAGCGCGAATATCTCATCGTCACCGAGTTTCTCCACGGCGCTGAGGAACTGGGCGACGCCATCGTTGACGAGGACATCATCCGGCAGGGCCTGTTGATCATTCGCAAACTGTGGGACGCCGGTCTGGCCCATCGCGACATCAAGCCGGCCAACGTGATGGTCCACAACGGCGAGGTGAAGCTGATCGACGTTGCGTTCGCAACGGTTCGGCCCAGTCCGTGGCGCCAGGCCGTCGACCTTGCCAACATGATGATCATCCTCGGCCTTCGCTACGACCCGGTTGAGGTCTACGCCGCCGCCCTCGAGTACTTCACTCCAGACGACGTGGCCGAAGCGTTCGCCGCCACCAGCGGAATCACCATCCCCACTCAGTCGAGGTCGGCCCATAAGCAGTACATCGCGGCCGGGGAGCCGGACTTGATTCAGGCCTTCCGGGCGATGGCGCCTCCCTGTGAGCCGATCTCCATTCAGCGCTGGAGTCGGCGGCGCCTGGCGCTCACCGCCGGTGCGATACTCGCCGTCCTGTGGGTAGTCGGGTTTGTGGTCGACAACCTGACCGGGGCGGGGTTCGTATGAGCAAGCGCATGGCTCTCATCCTGGCACTGGCTGTGGTCGCCTCTGCCTGCGCCAACAGCGACCTGGGGCGGAGCATCCCTGCCTGCCCAACCGACACCGGAGCCATCAACTCGGTCGGCGGCTCGATGATCCTGCAGATGCAGGCGGTGGAAACCGCCGAGTATGTGCCCTGCCTCAATGACCTCAAGGTGGGATGGTCATACGAGCACCTCATCGCCAAGCGTTCCAACAGCCGGTTCTGGCTCGATTCAGACCGGCTCGGCTCTCACTTTCTAGAGGTCGTTCTCACACCGGAATGCGACCTGGGGGCAGCCACCCAGGTGAGTGCTTCTCAACCCGACGTCGAGGAGTTCCGCGACATCGAGCTCGTCGGTTCAACGGCCACGATCGTCATCGTCCCCGTGACGGGCCGCGAGACCGGCTACGCCCTCGAGATCGAAGCCGAGTTGGAGGCGCGTCAGATCAACGACCGTCAGATCTTTGTGGTCTTCGATGAACGAGAGATCCCGCTGGCCGACAAAGTAGAGGAGGCCGGCCGTCGCGACCGCCCGATCATCATCGTCGACGAGCAGGACGCCCTGGCCGGGACTGCCACCTTGCAGATGCCGGGCGAGAACCAGTCGGTGCGCGGGCTCGACCTGGATGAGCTCCTCGACCGGATCGAGGACCAGCTGCCCGAGCCGAGTTTCACCGGCGTGTGGTTCACCGTGTTTGAAGGGGGATGCATCACCTACGAGTTCGATGCCTCGGGCCCCGGGGTGGATCGGCTCGCCGGCGACATCGAGGAAGCTCTTGGGCTATTCCCGGCCGGCGACGTGTGGCGAGTGATGCGCGAAGTCGGCGTGGTTGGATGACCCGCGAGCGCGTTCATCGACACCCGGCCCTCTTCGATGACCACCGGTGGGCGGTGGCCGGTGCCGTCGGGCTCTACCTGGCCGCCAGCCTCCTGATGCTCTGGATGGCGGTGGACCGGGCCAGTCTGCAGCCGCTCGACGACTGGTTCCATGACCTGATGGTGGACATCGAGAACGGGTTGCTCACCTTCTTCGCCCAGGTGTTCAACTATCTGGGCAGCGTCTGGGTGACCGCTCCGCTGCGGGTTGCCGTGGCCGGATTCCTGTGGGCGCGCCGGCAGTGGGAGTGGTTGACCGTGTGGCTGATGTCGATTCTGATATCCGAGCTATCGGTGACTGTCTTCAAGGCTCTCTACGACCGGCCACGCCCGCTTGATCCGCTCGTCCACACCACGGGCTCGTCATTCCCGTCCGGCCATGCCGTTGCCGGCGCGGTGACCGCGGTGGCGCTCGTCATCGTCTTCTTGCCGGCCGGACCCCACCGCCGGATCTGGGAGTTGATCGCTGCCGGATTTGCCTTCTTCATGGGATTGAGCCGCACCTACCTGCGAGCACACTGGCTGACCGATGTTGTGGCCGGCACGCTGCTCGGAGCTGCCACCGCCATCGGGATCGCGGCCATAGTCCACATGTGGTGGCTGCGAAACCGGGCGCCTGCCCTGGTGGCCTCCGATGCTTGACGAGCGACGCGGGCAGCTGACCGCGCTGGCGACCGGGTCCGGGGTGTTCCTGGTCAGCACGGCCCTGGTTTGGGACGACAACGTGCCGTCGGCCGAGGAGCAGCTGTTCGAGTTCATCAATGGCTGGCCCGACTGGATCGCCTGGCCCCTCTACCCGGTCATGCAGTTCGGGATGGTGGTGGCGCCGTTCGTCGCAGGCGGGCTGGCCTGGTACCTCACTCGCAAACGCCAGCCGGCTCTGGCACTGGTAACCACCGGCTTCAGCATGTGGGTCCTGGCCAAAGTGGTGAAGGCAGTCGTCGACCGGCCCCGCCCCGGTCAGCTGCTCGAGGAAGTGGCCTATCGCGTCGATGGCGGGCCCGATGGTCTCGGCTTCGTTTCCGGGCACGCCGTGGTCAGTTTCGCGATTGCCACCATCGCCACGCCGTATGTCGGCAAGCGGTGGGCGGCGGTGCTGTGGGGGTTGGCCACCGGGGCCGCCACCCTACGCGTCTACGTCGGTGCCCATTTGCCCCTCGACAGCATCGGAGGTGCCGGCCTCGGCGTCGCCGCCGGCGCCGTCGCCCTCTTGATCGTCCGACGGGGCTGACTTTCTCCAACTCTTGTTGGTGCGCCAGATCACATAGGAGATGGCACCAAGCGGGATCGGGAGGAAGAAGGTGATGGCCCGGAAGACCAGCACCGAAGCCGCAATCTTGGCTTCATAGAGCATCTCGTCGACTCCCGTGTAGTCGGCCGCCAGCTGGAGCCCGACGGTCAAGCCCAGCTCCACCACTCCAACGCCTCCCGGGGTAATTGGCAGCGCCGAGATCAGGCGAATGAAGGCGAAGACGGCCAGGACCTCGATCCAGGACAGCACCGCCCCACCAACTCCCACATGGCGCAGGGTTATTAGCAGCACGATGTAGAGCGAGACGTGGCTGACGACGGTGGCGACTGTCAGGCGCAGCCACCGCGTGCGCAGCAGTCCAAGGGCCTGAGTGCGGAATCGGGTGCCGGCATCACCCCAATCGGTGACCGGAGGCTTTCTGAGCAGGGAGCGGACCCGGCTGACCACCCGGCCGGTGAACGCACCGATCCGGCGGGCCAGTGACTCCTTGTACAGGAACAGGGCTCCCAGCGAGATGAACGCGATCAAGACCCCGATGCCGGCGGCGGCCGCCGCCACCCGGGCCGCGGTGATCTCGCCCTCCAGCGCCAGCAGTGCCAGCGCCAGCACCGGCATGCCGAGCTTGGCGAAGTTGTTCCACACCCCCGACACAACGGCGGCCAGGGCGAACTCGCTGGTTCCGAACCCCCACGACCGGTACATGGCGTAGGTGACGCCGACGGCAATTGCCCCGCCGCCGGGGAGAGTGTTGGCGACTGCGGTTGAGGCCTGGTTAGAGACTGCGGCCTGGGGGTAGGTGAGCCCCGGCATGACGGCCGTGAGCACGAACCAGTAGGTGACCAGATTCCACAGGGCCACCCCCAGCAGGGTGATGACCTCCATGGCGGTCATGGCCGTGATCTCGGTCCAAACATCCCCGTAGTCGGCGAATTGGGGGAAGGCGAAGGCGAAGATCCCCACCACCACCGCCAGCGAAACGACGGTCTGGATGATGCGCTTGACCGGGCTGGGCGTGTGGGCGCGTTCGTCCATCGGCTCCAACGCTAACCCGTCGCCACTTCGCTTCCGGGTTGGCCGGTGCTATTCGACGTCGTAGCCGGGCCGCCCGGTGGCCACCCAGTCTTCGAAGGCGGCCTCATTGCCCACGTCCCGGCCGGCGGCTCGCGACATGTTGAATCGGTGATGCAGGAAGTCGCAGTAGGCCTGAACCGGGTCGGTTTCGGGGGGGCTGACGGCCCGGATCCGTTCCAACCACGGCTCGAAGAAGCCGATTCGCCACTGAATAGCGCCGACCGACTTGCCGGTTGGGGACTCGGCCAGCTTCTGGTGGGCCTGGTAGTACTGCAGGTCGCGGAGGACGGTGCGGGCCTGCTCTTCGGTGGCCCAGATGCCGGTCAGTTCCATCAGCCGGTTGCGGTGGAATCGCCGGCTGCCCACCCGCAAGCTGAAACGGGCCCTGGTGTCATCTCCGGGTGCTTCGATTGAGACATCGTCCACTTCGAATCCCAGGTCGTTCAGAGCCCGGATTCGCTCGTTGATCCGGTAGCGCTCGGTGGCTCCGACGTACTCCGCCCGGTGCAACTCGTCCCAAAGGCCCCGATAGCGCTCGGCGATGTCAAGTCCCAGATCGAGATCGGCTTCGTCGATTTCCTGGCCGGCGCCGGCAGCGATGTCGGCCATGCCGCCGGCGACGTTGGTGATCATCACGTCGAGATCCATCTCCCGTTGGCCGCTGGTCAATCCCCCCTCGTGCACTTCGGCGGTCTCGGTATCGACCAGCGTGGCGCTGATGGCGTCGGCGTCGTACTGATAGAGGACGTTGGAGAGAGAGCAGTCTCCCCAGTACAGGCCCAGGATGTGCAGCTCGGCCAAAAGAGCGGCAAAGGCGTCGAGCATCTGGTTGCGACGCTTTCCGAAGCCGGGCCCCTCCAGCAACTCCCGATAGCTGAAAGAGTGATCGAGATAGCGGGTAATGACCGCCGTCGACCACTCCTCGGTGGGATCCACCCCCTCGCGAACCACATAGCCGGCACCGATCACCGAGGGCCCATCCACCGATTCCAACCAGCGGAGGTTCTCCCATTCGGCTGTGGCGGGCCGGCGGGGCAGTTCCTTGATGGCGTAGATTCCTTCGTCATATCCGACGAAGCGCACCTCATGCCGGGAGATGCCCTTGGGCAGGTCCATCATGCGTGGATGGCTCCAATCGGCGATCGATGACTCCCAGTCCAGATCGAGGAAGTCGGGATGGTCGGCGCGCACGCTCAGGCTCGGCTTGATCACGACCAGGGATGGTAGGGCGGGGGAGCGGTAGCCTCCGGCCCGTGGAGATTCCTGAACGCATTGAAGTTGACGACGGCAGGGTGCTGATCTTGAGCTGGCCGGACGGGACGGTTACCCGGGTGGCGGCGGCATCGTTGCGGGCAGCCTGTGAGTGTGCCTCCTGTCTTGGTCCGGAGGGGACCGCCTCCTGGATGGGCGATGCTGCCAAGGTGAGCATCCTCGACGCCAGAATCGTGGGCGCCTACGCGGTCAACTTCACTTTCGGTCCCGACCAGCACGGCACCGGCATCTTCCCGTTCGAGCGACTGCGCCGCCTCGGCACGAGTCAGGTCGGAGAGAGTCGCTGATGGACATCGGCGTTGACCTGGTCGAGGCCTATCTGCGGCTCAATGGCTACTTCACCATTACCGAGTTCGAGGTTCTGCGCGAGACCAGCCCGGACATCTATCAGACGGTGACCGACGTCGACGTCATTGCGGTGCGATTCCCCGGCCCCATCTACATCGCCGACTCCCATGGCAAGGGTGAGTCCCCGGCCCTGTTGGTGGAGGATCCCGTCCTGGACCTGGAGGAGGACACGGTGGACGTGATCATCGGAGAGGTCAAGCAGGGTGAAGCGGTCTTCAACCCCGGTCTTACCGACCACCACACCCTCCACACTGTTCTCCAGCGGGTGGCCTGGCTGTACGAGCAGGGTGTCCACGCAGTGGCTCGTGACCTCGAGAAGCATCTGGTGTGCTACCAGTCCACTCCTACCGATCGCAAGGTCAGGACCCGCCTGGTCGCATTCGGGCGCAGCCCCGTCAACAATCTCCACACCATCAGCCTCACGCACGTGTTCGACAAGATGATCGGCCAGTTCGAGGAGTACGGGGACGCATTGCGGGCCGCCCAGTTCAAGAGCCCGGCCGCCGGGTTGATCCGACTGCTCGTCAAGACGGGCTTCGATATCACCAAAGAGCGGGAGTAGGCCCTTCAGTCCGCCGGCGAGAGGTGGCTAGGGAGCCTCACCCCAGAGAGAGAGCCCGGTCTCCTCGTCGAATTGGCGGATGGGGGCGTCGCCGCTGAGCTCTTCGATCTTCACTTCCAGCGCCCACACCTCGCAGCCGTAGTTGACGTGGCCGCCAAAGGCGCGACCCTCGGCGTCGGCCAGCACGGCATGGGTGTGGATGAACGGCTTGCCGTCCAGCAGGGAGACGTTCCCCGTGCCTGAAACCACTTCCAAGTGCTCGTGAATGTGAAAGTCGCAGTATTCCCGCTGGTCCTGGTCGTAGTAGCGCAGCGCCGCCGTCTTGACCGCACCCAGGTAGGAGAGCCAGGCAGTGGTGATTCCCTGCTCGGCGACGAAGTCGTCGAGGTACCCGAGCAGATCCTCCCCGGTCGGTACTCGCACCAGGTGGACCGGTCCCGCTTCGTACGTGAACGAGCTCATCGAAGGTTCGGCTGCCGCCGACTCACAGATATGCCTTGGCCAGCTCAAGGGCCTTCTCGGCGAGGTCGCCCGTGGCTTCCAGGGAAGTGTCGGAGGCGGCGGATCGACGAACCACTACACGGCACCACTCTCCTGCCTCACCTCTCACAACCGCGTCGGCATCGTCGGGTCCAAACACCCACTTCTGGTATTCGGGGGCGCGCAACTCCACCCGGATCGGCCCGGGGTAGTCCTCCCCGGCGTTCTGGAAGGCGAAGGGCAGGGTCGCCCAGCCCAGGAAGGCAACGTGACGCAGGCGAGTGGTGTCAACCGGTTCTGACCCGACCGCAGCATGGATGTCGAGGCCATGCGCCCACGTCTCCATCAGCCGGGCGGTGGCGAAGCTCTTGGACGACATGTCGCCTGCCAGCCAGGGGATGCGCTCCTTGCCGGTCATGCGGGAGAGGGCGTCCACTACATCGGCCCTGGCGTGGCGCCACCACTCGATTATCTGTCCCGGTCTGCTCTCCCTGCCCCGCAGCACGCCGGCGTGGGTGAAGCTGTCGAGGGAGTCATAGTCGGCCAGGACTCCGGCTACCGATTGCTCTCCTTGCGAGATCGCCTGGAAGGCCAACTCTTCGGTGCTGGCCAGGTGGCTCACCTGGTCGTGGATGCTCCAACCGGCGGCCGGTGTGGGCGTCGACCATTTCCGATAGTCGATGCTCTGGAGGAACTGGTCCAGGCCCTGTTGTTCGGCCACTAAGTCGGCCAGGATTTCACGCATTTCCTTCGCCAGGCTAGCCGTGCTGCCCCGGGATCAGCTCAGGAGAACGCGCTACAGCTGGTTGAGCTTGTTGATCAGTTGGCGGAGGCGCCCGAAATGCCTCCGGTTGAATTGGAAGCTGATCCGGTCAAGCTCAGGAGAGTCCCCCTCGAGCACCTCGGAGGGGCTGGCAGCAGTCCGAACCATCGTGCCGGTCACCACGATGTCGGCGAATTCTTCGTTGAGTTCCTCAAGGAGCTCATCATCCGGTCCGCGCAGCATGCGCAGGACCAGGTTGCCGTTGACGTAGCGCTGGGATTGATAGTTGAGGTAGAAGTCGCAGATGGCATCGGCGGCGGCGGTGACGTCGTGGGCGTGAGTGAACAGGCCGAGGTCCTCGGTGGTGATCATCCCGTTGCCGAGGAGGTCGTCGCGCACAAAGGCCTCCCACGTCTCCCAGTACCCGGTGCCGTCCGACTCGATGAGAACAATGGGCGCCATCGGGCTCTTGCCGGTCTGGATCAGCGTGAGTGCTTCGAAGGCCTCGTCCATGGTCCCGAAGCCGCCCGGGAAAAGCGCGAAGGCATGCGACTCCTTCACGAAGATCAGCTTGCGGGTGAAGAAGTACTTGAAGTTGATCAACCGGTCGGGGAGCACATGCCGGTTGGCGTCTGCCTCGAACGGCAGCCGGATGTTGACCCCGAAGGAGCGTTCGCGGCCCGCTCCCTCGTTGCCCGCCTCCATGATTCCGGGCCCCGCTCCGGTGATAACCATCCAGTTGCGGTCCTCGGTCATGATGCGGGCGAATTCGGCCGCCATCTTGTAGTCGGGGGAGTCCGGCTTGGTGCGGGCCGACCCGAAGATGCTCACTTTGTGGACGTCGCGGAAGCGGGAGAAAATGCGGAACGGGTAGCGCATCTCCTTGAGGGCGGTGTTGGCCAGCTTGACGTCGCCGCGCTCGGCGTCGTCCCGCAGCAGTTTGAGGGTGGTGACGATCATTTCCTCGATGAGGTCCTGATTGGCACCGCCGCCGGCGGCCGTCACCAGTTCTTCGATCAGTCGATCGATTTCGGGATCACCGATTTCATAGGGTCGCATAGAGGTTCACACGGTAGTTGAGCGGTTGGAGGACCTTGTCAATCCCGCACGGCCAGCGGATTGTCGGCCGTGGCCCAGTCCGGATCGAAGCCACGGTCGGCGAATATCAGGAAGGCGGCGTCGTGGTCGGCGACGGTCAGCCAGATCCGGTTGGTGGCGCGGGTGGGCGAAGGCGGGGTGGAGAGGTGCCAGAGCCGGAGCATGCGCGGCCGGGCCTGGTTCAAGAAGACGGGTTGGTTGAGGACGATCACAGCATTGGGCAATTGCGGGAAGCGGCCCAGTTGCATCTCGGTGCTCCTGGCGAAGGTGGCGTAGGTTCCCACCATCCAGCCGGCGGCATCAGGTCCAACGTGGATCGAGTCGATGAGGTCGTAGGAGATCGATTGCGGTCCTTCCAGGGTGGTGGAATCCTCGATCACCAGCCGGTCATCTTCCACGTACACAGAGGGTTCGGCGAATGCGTGCCGGGCGGTCCGGACCGCTACCGAGCCGAGGCGGATCCCTCCGGCCAGGAGGATGCCCAGAACGGCGACATCCGAGATGCCTCCGCCGGTGAGAGCCCGGCCGAATACCCACCAAACCATCCCGGCGGCGCTCCCAAACAGGATCGCCCCGCCATACCCGGCCAAGACCCGGTGGCGAATGGTGTGCCGTAACCGCACCTGTGCAAAGTCCATTCACCACGCATCGGCACAACAACAGCCCTGGTTTAGCTGCCTCGGCGGTCAACGGTCACACGATCGAGTGCTTGAAAGCGGCAGTAGGCGGTAGCAACAACGAGACGGCAACCACGTTCTGGCTGATTGCTGAAAGCTGGGGGCTGATAGCCGGCCAGCCAAAGGCTGGCCTACCCGAAGGCTGACCCCTCCGGCCCCTTGCGGGCGACTGCGCTCCACACGGTCTCGTAGTGGTCGCGGTCGTAGGCGTCGACATGGGGGAGGACGAACTCCTCCCAGGCGGTCCGGAGGGGGTCTTCCGACTCGGCGAACATGCGCAGGCCGGTGGGGATGCGGTCGAGAACGGTGCGCAGGCTCATGGGCGTCTCGACCCGGGTGCGGCTGTCGCTGGCGGTGAAGGACTCGTTGACCTCCACTGCCAGACGAGAGATCAACTCAACGAAGTCGGGCTTCATGGTGGGGTATCGCATGGTCAGCATTCCGGTCAGCTGCTCGGCGATCGGGAAGTCCTTCTCCCAGATCACCCAGCGATCGGCGAACGCCTTGTTCAGCGTCTGGGTGCCGGCGTAGTCGCGCAGGTCGGTCGGGTTCATGGTCCCGAACAGGCGGGTGTCCTCCCGCAGCTTGACGTTGTCCCCGGTCGGGAGGTCGAGTGCGTGGTAGCGGTCGAGTAGACCGTGCAGGGCGAAGAGGGTTTCAGCTCCGGCCGCATTCAGCTCGGACAGGTTGATCAGAGCCGTCCCCCGCAGCGCCCGGGTGATGTCGCCATCCTCCCAGCGGCTTTCTGTGCCGCCTTTGCCGTCGCCATGCAGCTTGACCGAGCCGATCAACGTGATGTCGCGCACTTCGCCGGTCAGGGGAATGCGGTAGTAGGGGAGGTGCAGCAGGGCCGCGAACTGTTCCAGATCACGGTCTTTGCCGGTGCCCATGTGACCGCGCAAGGCCAGGTGAAGCGGAACCTGCTCGGCGGCGTGGTCGCGCCGCACCTTCTCCAGGCGGGCCAAGCGGTAGAGCATCCCGAGGTCGACGTAGAAAGGATCGGGCTCGGGGATCTTGGCTACCCGTTGCTTGCGGTCGGGCACGTCTTTGGGGACTTCGAAGGTCTCCAGTTCGATCGGCTTACCCTCGCCGGCGGGGTCTTCGAAGATCACGGTTTCAGGCATTGACATTCCAGTCTTGATCGTGCCACTGTGAGCGAGCCCACCAGGCGTCGGCTCCCCACAGGGCGAGGCTGCGGCGAAGGCTGGAGCGTACCCCATCCACCATCGCTCTGGTAAGTGCATCGGGCCGCTCCACCACCTGGTTGCGGCTGTAGGCGGCTTGCACGGTTCCGTCTCCGATTCCGATGCCGAGGACGGTGGTGCCCGCCACCTCGGCCTGGCGAACAGTCTCGGCCAGGGACT